>CAWUIP010000021.1:0-33090 GCA_963922415.1 uncultured Aliishimia sp.
GTTTGGCAAACCAATTGGCCCGCTCCCACCCGTTATAGGCGCCCATCTGTGCACCCAGTTCGCGCAGCTGTCCGTCAACGGGTGACAGCTTCTTGTCGCGACCTGCTGGCCATTCGTGATGCGGGAAGTGCATGGCGTATTCGTGGCCGTAGACTTCCATGGCTTTCTGGTTGCAGTAGTCCTGGTCGGTGTAATCGGTGTAGCGGCGTGGATCGACCGCCCACATATCCCACTCGGTCTGGCCTTCCACGACCCATTCTGCCAGCACTTTGCCCGCGCCGCCGCCTTGGGTGATGCCGAAGGTGAACACGCACGCCTCGTAGGCGTTCGGGACGCCCGGCATCGGACCGATCAATGGCAACCCGTCAGGGGCGTATGGAATAGGCCCGTTGATCACGCGGCCCACGCCGGACTGGCCCAACAGCGGAACACGCGCCATGGCGTCTTCGATGTACCATTCCAGGCGCTCCAGATCATCAGGATAAAGCTGGAAGGAGAAGTCCTCTGGCATCGGGTCATCTGGCGTCAGCCAATGCGCCTTGCAGTTACGCTCATAAGGGCCAAGGTTCAGGCCCGTCTTCTCTTGCCGCAGGTAGTAAGAGCTGTCGACGTCGCGCAGAAGCGGCAGCTTGCCCCCGGTGTCCGCTGTCCATTTCTCTAACTCTTCCAAAGGCTCGGTCAGGAAGTACTGGTGGCTCATCACGGCCATCGGCACGGTGCGACCGCCATAGGGCTTGAACCACTCGCCGACGCGCTGTGCATAATAGCCTGCTGCGTTCACGACTTTCTCGCAGCGGATATCGCCTTTGTCGGTGTGCACGATCCACTCGTCGCCGTCGCGGGTCACACCCGTCGCAGGGCAGAACCGTTCGATCCGCGCGCCCATTTGGCGGGCCCCCTTTGCCAGCGCCTGGGTCAGCTGAGCGGGATCAATATCGCCGTCATCGGGATCCCACATCGCGCCCGCCAGGTCGTGCGTTTCCATGAACGGATACGCGTCTTTGAGGTCCGACACCTGCATCATCTCCAGATCCAGACCTTGATAACGCCCCATGGAACAGGCGCGTTCAAACTCCATCACCCGCTCTTTCGAGTGCCCCAATCGGATCGAGCCGGTGACATGATAATTCATCGGATAGTCGACCTCTTCCGCAAGGCCCGAGTAAAGCGAGAGCGAGTAGCGCTGCATGTTCATCACGGCCCAGGAGGTCGAGAAGCTGGGGCAATTCCCAGCCGCGTGCCAGGTCGAGCCTGCGGTCAGTTCGTTCTTTTCCAGAAGAACGCAATCGGTCCATCCCATCTTGGCGATGTGATAGAGGCAGGACACGCCAACAGCACCCCCACCGATGATGACGACACGCGCAGTTGTTGGAAAATCGCTCATTCGTTTACTCCCTCATGTGATTGCCAGCCGGGCGGCCAGCCCGCCGAAGATGACGGCGGAAATTTTGTTAAGAAGACCTGCCGACCGCCGGATGCGGTTGGCCATGATGCCGGAAAAGATCCCAAAGAGCCCATCCGTGAGGATGCCGCCCAGGGCCAGCAGGACGCCGAGGATCAGGATTTGATGCCAGATCGGGCCGACAGCCGGATCGGTGAACTGCGGCAGGAAGGCGAGCACGAAAAGCCCCACCTTTGGGTTTAGGATATTGGTGACAAAGCCACGCTTCGCGGCCTGCCAGATATGCGCTTGCCCGCCGCGGGCGGTGGCCTCGGGCTTGGCCGTCCAGCTTTGCCAGGCCAGCCACAGCAAGTAGGCCGCGCCAATCCACCGGATCACATCCAGCATAACCGGGCTTGCCGCCACCAGCGCCGCCAGCCCAAGAGCTGCCAGGCATACATGCACCAGCACACCGCATGAAATCCCAACGGCGGCGGCAAGACCCGCTTTCGGTCCACCCGCGACACCGGAGGCAATGGTGAACATCATATCCGCACCCGGCGTCAGGTAGAGGATCAGCGCCGCGCCCATAAAGGTCGCAAGCAGCATCGGGTCCATGGCGATAAACGTGGTCAGCATCAGTTCTTCGGCAGATCGTCGTTGAGGTCGTAGTAATCGCCCTTGTCGGACACAAAGATGTGGCGTTGCAGCGACAGGCCGGTCGGCCCGTCTATGACGCCGAGCGAAAAGCTCATCTTGTCTTCATCATGCGCTTTCCAAAACAGCCAGCATCCGCAAACCGGGCAAAAGCCCCGGGTCGCTGTGGGCGAAGCCTCGTACCAGGTCACGTCACCTTTGATATCAAAGTCGTCGACGGCAGCCTGGCCCGACACCCAGTGGTGCCCGGATTGCTTGCGGCATTGACCACAGTGGCAGGCCGTTGCGCGATCTTCTGGCACAACCGAAAAGGTGACGGCCCCACAATTGCAGGAGCCATTGAGTGTGTGCGCCGAACGGTTCATGCGCTCACCCTCACAGGCGACGAAGCCCCCAAGAGAACGCCATAGATGACAAAACACACCGCCAACGCCCGGCGCAGCCAAAGGTTCATCACCGCTGCGAGGGCTGTGCGGCCAAGCCCCGCGCCAAGTGCGGTGAAGCCGCAATAGCCGAGCGTGGTCAGCGCCAAGGCGGTTGGCATGATCACGGACATTTGCGACCAGATCGGCACATCGGGCTGCACGAATTGGCTGAATGCCGCAAGGTAGCCCGCGACCGACTTTGGGTTGATCGTCGCAATGGCGAGCGCGCGCAGGTACATTGAGCCCGGGCGGGTATCGACTTCGACGACCCGCCGCGCCGTCATCCAGCCTCGGATCCCTAGCCAGATCAGAAAGCCCGCGCCAACGAGCTTGGCAACTGTGAAAGCGACCGGAGAGGCCGCGATCAGCGCGGTGATCCCAGCCGCAGACAGCAACAAAAACGCCGTCGCTTGGGTCAAGATCGCCGCCACCCCGGGCAGGCTGCGCAGAAATCCGAACTGCATGCCGTTTTGGATACAGTTTACAGCGTTCGGCCCTGGCGTTGTGACAAACACCAACCAAAAGAGCGCAAAGACGGTCCAGGCCTCAAAGCTCATCAATACACCGGTGGGGCAATAACCCAGATCGCGACAGCCGGATCTGCGTAAGGATTGGCCCAGCGAAAGGGCTCGCCGCGGATGCGGAAGCTGTCGCCAGGGTAGATTGTGAACCGCCGACTTCCGATAACCAGGTCAAGCTTGCCAGAGATGAGGTATCCCACCTCTTGCGTGGGGCGCGACACAGTTTCGCCGATCTCTGATCCAGGCTCGAATGTCGAATGCACCATTTCGAAGTCGTCCGTGAGATCAGGCGACAACAGCTCTTCAACCAGGCCGGAATTGCGGGACCCGATGGGCCGGCGTGTTCCAGACCGCACGACAAACCCATCTTCCTCACCCGCCTGCGACGCATGGCGCGCCAGCATGGAAACTGACACGTCTAAACGTGCCGCCAGATGACGCAAATCGGTGATCGATGGCTCTGACAGGTCCCGCTCAACCTGGCTCAGCCAGCCCACAGACCGGCCCAGTTGATCCGCCAAATCCGCAAGCGTCAGCCCACGCGTTTTGCGTAACGCGCGCAGGTCGGCTCCGAGGGTTTGCGGGGCATGATGCAGCATGCGGGTGACTGCTTTCGTGAAATTTGGACGTCAATTTTCACGGTTGCGCGATTCCGTGAAAATTCCAAGCAAAATTTCACTCACTCTGCAACTTCGTTGAAATTTAGGACGGCTGAGTCTGCGAAAACGCCAATTGAAGAATGTCTGCCAAAGCGTCGGCATCCTCTTGGGTGAATGCGTCAGGCTGATCGCTGTCGATATCAAAGACGCCGATAAGCTCCCCCGCCCCGTTCCAGACTGGCAGGACCAGCTCTGAAAGCGTGCTGCTTGAGCAGGCAATATGGTCTGCGAACGCGTGAACATCAGGAACAAGTTGAACAGCGCCCGTGCGGGCCGCCGCGCCGCAGACACCTTTGGAAAATGGAATCTGAAGGCAGCCATGCCCCCCTTGGTAGGGGCCAATCTTCAGCATCTCGGGCGCCACCACGCGATAAAACCCCGTCCAATCGAAGCGGTCATCGCTGTGATGCACTTCGCATACGATGGTCGCCATCAGTGCGATGTCGTCGGTCTCGCCTTCCGTCAGCGCAGCGACGGTCTTTGCCAAGTCCCGGTAGTCGACCGCCTTGTTAGTCACGTTCAATCGCAATCGCTGTGCCTTCACCGCCGCCGATGCAGATGGCGGCAACTCCGCGCTTGGCGTCGCGCGCCTCCATCGCATGCAAGAGCGTCACGATAATCCGCGCGCCAGAGGCTCCGATGGGATGCCCCAGCGCACAGGCCCCGCCATTCACGTTGACCACGTCATGATCCAAACCCATTTCGTGCATGAAGGCCATCGGCACGACAGCAAACGCCTCGTTGACCTCCCAAAGCTCCACGTCGTCTTTCGACCACCCGATCCGAGACAGCAGCTTTTGCGCGGCAGGCACCGGCGCTGTGGTGAAAAGTGCAGGTGCCTGGGCATGGCTTGCGTGACCGACAATACGCGCGCGCACCGGTAGACCCTGCGCCTCGGCTGCCTCTGCCGAGGTCAGGACAAGTGCTGCGGCGCCGTCTGAAATGGAGGACGAATTTGCCGCTGTGACAGTCCCGCCTTCGCGAAAGGCTGGTTTGAGATGCGGGATCTTTTCCGGCCTTGCATTGCCCGGCTGTTCATCGTCCTTGATGCGAAGTGTCGATCGGCGTTGCGTGACGTCTACTGGTGCAATCTCAGCATCAAAAGCGCCTTTGGACTGCGCCTCTTGCGCGCGGCTGAGAGAAGCAAGCGCATAGTCATCTTGGGCCTGACGGGTGAACTGAAACGCCTCGGCGCAGTCTTCGGCAAACGTGCCCATCAGGCGGCCCTTATCATAGGCATCCTCAAGCCCATCGAGAAACATGTGGTCAACAGCTGCACCATGGCCCAGTCGCGCGCCGTCGCGCATGTTCGGAAGCAGGTAAGGCGCGTTTGTCATGCTCTCCATCCCGCCTGCGACTATGGTGTCGGTATGCCCCAGCGCGATCTGGTCATAGGCGATCATGGCGCTTTTCATACCTGATCCGCACATCTTATTCAGCGTGGTCGCGGGCACCTCTTCGCCCAGACCGGCCGCAAAAGCGGACTGGCGCGCAGGGGCTTGGCCCTGCCCCGCGGGAAGGACGCAACCCATCACGACCTCATCGACCTTCGGGTCTTTTGCGCCCTGAAGTGCCGCCCGGATCGCCGCGCCGCCAAGATCAGTCGCCGTCAAATCGGACAATGCACCTTGAAATCCGCCCATTGGTGTGCGCGCTGCACCCGCGATGACCACTTGTCGCATTCTTGACCCCTAACTCCTATCACGCAGACACCAAATCGTAAGAATTTGGTCCTATGCCAGCCTAAAGTTTGAGTGAAAGCGGTACAGCATGAACCTTACCAGTACAACGGACGGCGGCAGATGCATCGTCACGGTCAATGAAAACAGGATTGATGCTGCGGTGGCATTGTCCTTCAAAGACCGTATGCGAAACGAAACCGAGAATGGGCCAGATCTCGTCGTTCTCGATTTGCAACAAGTGGAGTTCGTCGACTCAAGCGGCCTCGGCGCAATCGTCGCGTCAATGAAGGCCCTTGGAAGTGGTCGGAAACTGGCACTGGCCGGCCTAACGCCGACCGTCGAAAAGGTTTTTCGACTGACCCGAATGGACTCGGTTTTTTCGCTTTACCCATCTCTGGATGAAGCATTGTTGCAACTTGAATGCTAAAGGGTGCTGAGGTGACGATGCAGGCCACTCTCGCAAACGCGTTTCCTGTGCAGTTTGAAAGCGGTCCGATGGCCGTCCGGTCAGCTCTAGCAGAGATTCTCACTGGCCTATCGGCGCTCAAGTTGGAGCAAGAAGAGCTTGGGACAATCGAACTTGTCTTGGCGGAGGCGCTCAACAATGTCGTTGAACACGCCTACCCCGAAGGCTCACCTGCCGGTCCCGTCGACGTAAATTGCTTGCATCTATCAAATGGCCTGCATTTTACGGTCACAGATGAAGGGCTTCCCATGCCAGGCGGACAACTTCCGCTAGGGCTGCAAGCCAACATCGATGTGGACATGATGGATCTGCCAGAGGGCGGTTTTGGCTGGTTCTTGATCCAAGATCTGGCCAAAGATGTTGTCTATCAGCGAAAAGGTGACCGGAACGTCCTGGATCTGCGGCTCGCAGTCGCTGTAGAAGCCTAGGGTGCGCGCCAAACTGCCGGTAGATTGTTAACCTTGCCACATTCGCACACGGAAACTTCTTTCCAATTCCATAATTTCGCCGCGAACCACCGTCATACCTGTTCTTGTAGCTGCATAGAGCTTCCCCTGACGTCGCGTATTAATAGCCCCCACCCAGTGCGCGGCGTCAGGGATTTACCCCACCCTTAACAACCAACCAGACCGCGATGACGATGACACCTTTCGTTTGCTCAGGTGGAATTGGCATTTTCTGCAAAGCCTTCTAAGTGTTGCGCTGCACCACTTGGAGGACTCCCTTTGCGCGACTTTCACTTACCCGGTCGATCCGCCGTCTTTGCCGAAAACGGCATCTGCGCAACCTCGCATCCTCTTGCGGCGCAAGCGGCAATCGACATTCTAAAAAGCGGCGGCAACGCGATGGACGCTGCCATTGCCGCCGCCGTCCTTCTGGGTATCTGCGAGCCTCAAATGACTGGCATCGGCGGGGACTGCTTTGTTCTGTGGTCTCGCCCAGGCCAAAACGTTCAAGCCCTGAATGGCTCCGGCCGCGCGCCAGCAGGTCTTGACGCCGCAGCGCTTCGAGCCGCGAACCATAAGGCGGTTCCCCTCTACGGTCCCGAGGCAGTAACGTTGCCCGGCGCAGTCGATGCCTTTTGTTTTCTGTCAGAGGCAGAAGGCAAACTGGGGCTTGATCGCATACTTGCGCCCGCCATTCACTACGCAGAGGCTGGTGTACCGGTCGCACCGCGCACCGCGTTTGATTGGGGCAAAGACGCCGCCATCCTCCAGAACACGGCCCGCGATGCTTACTTGGTCAATGGATCCGTACCTAAACCCGGCACTGTGTTTCGCGCGCCAAAGCAAGCGGACGTTCTGCGAAAAATCGCCAAGGACGGCCGCGCGGCTTTCTACGAAGGTGATATTGCAGAAGACATGGTCGACACGCTTCGTTCGCTTGGCGGCGTGCACAGCGCAGACGATTTTGCCGCAGTCGCGTGCACACCAACGTCCCCCATCAACGGGCAATATGGTGGAAAAACCCTGTATGAGCACCCGCCCAACGGGCAAGGCGCGACTGCGATCCTGCTGTTGAATATCCTGGCTCAGTTCGATCTTGCCGCGATGGATCCGTTTGGTGCAGAACGCCTTCATCTTGAGGCGGAAGCCACGAAATTGGCGTATGATGCGCGCAACCGATTTGTCGCAGATCCGGATCATACCAAACGTCTGGCACATATGACCTCGATGGAGACTGCCAAGGCGCTTGCGGCATTGATCGATCCGACGAAAGCAATGCCAGCCGCAGCGCCGATAACGGAAGCTGTCCACAAAGACACCGTTTACTTGACCGTCGTCGACCGTGACCGGATGGCTGTGTCACTCATCTATTCGATTTTTCATGGGTTTGGATCTGGAATTGCCAGTGAACGCTACGGCATTCTGTTTCAAAATCGCGGGGCCGGATTCACGCTAGAAGAGGGTCATCCAAATGAAATCGGTGGCGGCAAACGCCCCATGCACACGATTATTCCGGCCATGCTCAGCGACGGTAGACGCAGCGTCATGCCGTTTGGGGTGATGGGCGGGCAATACCAGTCCACAGGTCATGCACGTGTTCTCACAAATATGCTGGATTTCGGTATGGACCCTCAGGCCGCATTGGACGCGCCTCGAGCCTTTTCGGATGCTGGTGTTTTGAAGATCGAACGAGGCTATGACCCCGAAGTAAAACAAGCACTCAGCGATTTGGGCCACACAGTAGAGGTCCCCGAAACGCCACTGGGCGGCGCCCAAGCAATCTACATCCATGATACGGGCGTGCTAGAAGGCGCCTCAGACCCGCGCAAAGACGGCTGCGCCATTGGGTACTGATCAAAAACAGCGTTAGTTCAGTTGGAAGTGCAGCGGATAGTGACCGTCTTCAAACGGACCAAACAGGTCGGTGATATCCGGATGGTCCACCGGCTCACCACTGTAGTCCGCGACCAAATTTTGCTCCGACACGTACGCGACGTAGTAGCTTTGGTCGTTTTCCGCCAAAAGGTGGTAAAACGGCTGCTTTTTGCGCGGCCGGCTGTCCTCGGGAATGGAATCGTACCACTCCTCAGTGTTTGCGAACTCAGGGTCTACATCAAAAACCACCCCGCGAAACGGATGTTTGCGGTGGCGAACGACTTGGCCCAAATAATATTTAGCGCGAATATGTTGCATCAGTTTCCAGCCCCTTCGGCTAAGTAAACGCAAGGATAAGGCTTTGTCCATTTTTGAAATGCAGATTCACGGAAACAGTCTGTGAACCTGACTGTAACAGTGCTGGAAATTGTGGCACCGGTTTTCATCCTCGCAGGTCTTGGGTTTGGATGGGTGCGGGCCGGTTTCGCCTATCCGACTGAATTTGTCACCAATCTGGCGATGACCTTGGCCGTGCCGTGTTTGATTTTCCATGCCCTGGTCAACAGCGCACTTGATCCTACTGCTTTGCGGGACCTGAGCTTTGCAACAGTTGTGACATATGGCGGGATAACGCTGTTCATGGTCGCCTTGAGCTTTGTGCTTGGTTTGGATCGCCGGACGCATCTCACACCCCTGACATTTGGGAACACCGGTAACATCGGGCTTCCGCTCTGCCTCTTTGCGTTCGGCGAAACAGGCCTGAGCTATGGGATCGTTGTCTTCGCGATCATGGCAGTTTGGAACTTTACGTATGGCGTGTGGGCCGTAACAAGCAGCGGCTCTATTCCGGCCGCGTTGAAAGAGCCGATGGTGGGCGCAACAGTGCTGGGTGGTCTATTTTTGTCCCAGGGATGGGCGTTGCCCGGTGTCGTGTCCAATACAGTTGGCTTGATTGGACAGATGGCCATCCCGCTTATGCTGATCACGCTAGGTGTTGCAGTGGCGCGGTTGGCGCCAGGCCGACTTGGGTCCGCCTTCGGCCTATCCGTCTTAAAACTGCTGGCCTGCACGACGCTCGGGTGGTGCGTTGGGCGATGGTTGGACTTGGATCCAGTCGCATTTGGCGTGTTGATCTTGCAAGCGGCGATGCCCGTTGCGGTTACGTCTTACTTGCTGGCAGAGAAATATGGCGCGGACAGCGCAACCGTTGCGGGGCTTGTTGTGGTGTCGACGCTGCTGTCGGTGGCCACCTTGCCCATTCTCCTGGCGATCCTTCTTTGAAAAAATCGTGATTTCACGATCCATTGTTTTCCGGTACAGTGTCGAAAAACATAATGCGAGCGAGGCAGATGAGCAGAACCTTTCGCGCGCTGGCCCTGATCCTTTTGGTTGCCTCTTGTGGGAGTTCTTATCGATCCTCACCGGACAACTTGGACAATGCCTGTGCAATTTTGGCGGAGCGACCCGAATATGCCCGGGCATTCCGCGCCGCAGAACGCCGTTGGCGCGTGCCGACACACGTCCAGATGGCAACAATCTACCAAGAGAGCAAATTCCAGTCCAACGCACGCACCCCATTTCGGTATGCCTTGGGCGTTATACCGATGGGACGGCAAAGCTCAGCTTTCGGGTATTCGCAGGCGTTGGACGGAACTTGGGACGAATATCGCAAAGCGACGGGTAAGCGCCTGGCACGGCGCGACGACATCAAGGACGCGACCGATTTTATTGGCTGGTACATGAACCAGACGAAAAAACGTAATGGCGTGCCGCTGACCGATGCCCGTCGACAGTATCTTGCCTATCACGAAGGCCACACGGGCTATGCGCGCGGCAGTTATCGGTCAAAGTCATGGCTGATGCGGGTGTCGCGCGAAGTAGACGCCAGGTCGGACCGATATCAGTCGCAATTGCGCCGCTGCAGCAGCGCTTAACGGTCGGTCGTGTTGCGATAGGTACTGACGTCGAACTTTGAGTTGGCGATAGGGCGGCCTGTTGTCAGTGCTCCGAGGATCACGGTGGTTGTAAACCCGTCGCCGTCTTTGATGACCCACTGTCTCAGTTCAACGGGGTCGGCTGTGAACAGCATTTGAATGCGACCGATCTCGGGCCGCTCGGGATCCTGGGCTTCGACCACCGTTGCGGTGCCGTCGAACGTGTGGCCAGTCACCATCGCTTCTCGACCAAGGTCCACAGTCCGGGCCAGGATAATAGAAAGCGGCGTGCGGCGCAGTGGGTAGACCTCGGGCAGTTGGTTCGACCGTTTGTCGACGATAACAACTTCGCCAGATGCCGCGATCACCAGTGTTTCGTCAGGCTCATTGTACTCAAACCGCATCCGCCCGGGGCGTTTGATAATAATGTCGCCAGTTGAAATCGTCCCGTCATCATTGATTTGCGTGAACTCGCCTTCGGCCGTCCGCAACATGTTGAGGTAATTGGATATCTCCGCCAGCGGCAGTTTTTCCGCCCAACCGGGAGCCGCGAGGAGCATGAACGCGGATATCAACCAAATGCGCATGGCATCTTTTCCTATCGTGAACTTGGCTGGGTCAAAGATAGGCGCATTAACCCTGTTATGCGATATCAAAGGCAAAGTGACATCCAACCACGAAACGTTTACGAGTTCATGCATAGCACAGGGAGGGCGTGTGGCATGGGTCAGGTAACGGTTTTGAAGCGCAACGAAGACGGGATAGCTGCGGTCATCGGCATATTGCGTCAACAGTTTGGCGACCGTCTGCAAACCAGTGCAGCACTGCGTGAGCAGCATGGGCACACCACGACTTGGTTGGTTAACCAGGCGCCAGATGCGGTTGTGTTTCCCAATAATGCCGACGATGTGGCAGAGGTCGTGAAAGTTTGCGCCAGCTACAAAGTGCCGTTGATCCCCTATGGCACCGGAACATCCCTAGAGGGGCATGTGAACGCACCCGGCGGCGGCGTGTCTGTGGACCTTGGCCGCATGAACCGCATCTTAGAGGTCAACCCGGGCGACTTGAACTGTGTTGTAGAGCCCGGTGTGACGCGCGAGCAGTTGAACACGCATTTGCGCGACCAGGGGCTGTTCTTTCCGATTGATCCCGGGGCCAATGCCTCGATCGGCGGCATGGTCGCAACGGGCGCATCAGGCACCAATGCTGTTCGATACGGGACGATGAAGGACAACGTGATCGCCGTTGAAGCCGTGATGGCCGATGGTCAAGTGATCAAGACCGCGTCTAAGGCCAAGAAAACCTCTGCCGGCTATGACCTCACTCGGTTGATGGTCGGCTCGGAAGGGACGCTGGGGCTGATCACGAAGATCACGCTTCGGTTGCAAGGCATTCCAGAGGCGATCTCCTCTGCGCGGTGTTCTTTTCCAACAGTGGCCGCTGCCTGTGAGTCCGTTATGGAGGTCATTCAGTTCGGAATCCCCGTCGCTCGGATCGAACTTTTGGATGCGCTTCAAGTAAAAGCATGCAACGCGTACGCCGATCTAGGCCTGCCAGAGACGCCGCTTTTGTTGTTGGAGTTTCATGGCTCGGATGCTGGCGTCGCCGAACAGACCGAAATGTTCAACGCGATTGCGCAAGAACATGGCGGGTATGGCTATCAGACAACCACCACCACGGAAGAACGAAGCAAGCTGTGGCAAGCTCGATACGATGCATATTGGGCGTCGCTTCAACTCAAACCAGGCGCGCGCGGCATTTCGACTGATGTGTGCGTACCAATCTCGCGTCTGGCGGAATGTGTGACAGCGACGCAGGATAAAGTGGCCGAACTTGGGTTTACGGCCCCAATTGTCGGTCACGTCGGCGATGGAAACTTCCATACGCTGGTCTTGGTGGATTTGGACACGCCGGGTGAGCAGGAAAAGGCGGACGCGTTTGTTGGTTGGCTCAATGATCTCGCCATTTCGATGGATGGGACATGCACCGGCGAACACGGCATTGGGCAGGGCAAAATCCCGTATCTGGTCAAAGAGCTTGGCGGTGCCGTGGATGTGATGGTGGCGATCAAACAAGCGCTTGATCCCGACAACATCCTCAATCCCGGGAAAATCGTCTCGCTTTAAGCGCACCGGAGATTTTTGGAGTTTGCGGGCGCTCGATACTAAAGCTGTAGATGGATGTGGTCATCGTGCCGTGCCGCACGACACCCCTGAAATCGAAACTTTGGAGAGGCAACGTCTAACCGCTCCAAAAGATGCGGCTCTATCAAGACCTTTCCGACGCGCGCGTCGTCTGCCAAAACTCTAAGCAAAGCGCGCAGCCGCTCGGGTTCTAGATCATATTTGGGCAACATCGGCTGTAGCCACGTCATGTTCCACCGCAGCGTGAGCCACGCAGGTCCACAGGGCGTGGGCCCCTCTTCAAACGCAAAATAGCCAATCGGGCTGCGCGCCTGTCCGGGCAAATAGGACCCGCCTTCCGCATAGTAAAAAGCCAGATCAACCTTGTTTCCATCGTCATGCGAAAGATGCGGCAACAGCGGAAATCCGTCAAAAAGCGGGAAACTCCCGTCAAGCACCAGCGTCACGGTCCCCGGGTATTGCTCTGCCATCGTGTCGGCGGCTTCGACCAGGATGGCATTAATGTCAGGCGACACATAGGTGCGGTTCAGCACACAGTAGAGCGGGTTTTGGACTTGGAGCGGACCGTCTTCGAAACACGAAAGCGCGTGCCGCCCGAAAAGTGGCGCGATCCACAGCATCGACGCGCTCAAGGCCACATACAGCACCGCGAAGACGACAAGCCTATGCTTTGACCAAAGCGCCAAAAGCCAAGCGACACCGCCGACTTGGGTCAGGAGTGTCAAAACCAAAATCCATAGACTGTGACCGAAGATCTTTGCCATGTGCTGACTACACCGCAATCCCGCCAGCGCTTCAAGAGACGCGATTTCGCGCAGGCAATTCTGTCCCGACACAGCGGCGTAGGTCGTTTTTTGACCTATTGGGTCGGATGGCTTTTGCGCCGCGTCCAGTTTCACCGCTAGACCGTCTGCAGTCACGTGCGGAGGTGAAGCCATGAAAACGCAAGTCAAAGCTTTGGTGGTCGGCGGCGGTGCTGTTGGGACCGGGATTGCCTATCATTTGGCGCGCGCTGGCTGGGGCGATGTGATGCTGTTGGAGCGTGACGAGCTGACCTCCGGCTCCACATGGCATGCGGCGGGGCTCTTGCCGCTCTTTAACATGTCCTATGCCACCTCGCACATCCACGACTACTCTGTGAAGTTTTACAAAACGCTCGAAGAGGAAACGGGCCTCAACGCGGGCTTCTCGGTCGTGGGCAACCTGCGCATGGCGCAGACGCAGGCGCGGATGGATGAATACCAGCTTTACGCCTCAACCGCCGAGACCGTCGGCGTGCCCTATGAGTGGCTCAGCCCGGCCCAGATCAAGGACCGCTATCCGCTTGTGCGCACCGAGGACCTGAAGGGCGCGATTTACCACCCCACCGACGGCTACATCAATCCGGCGGACGTGACCCAGGCCATGGCCAAGGGCGCGCGTCAGCGGGGCGTTACGATCGAACGCAAATGGCAGGTCGACGGGTACGCTTGGGCCGGGGATCACTGGAAGGTCACCGTGACCAAGATGGCCGAACAGGGCGGCAACCTCGTTGCGACTGACGAGCAGGTCGTGATCGCGGCAGAGCATGTGGTCACCGCCACCGGTAACCACGCCCAGCGCACCGCGCGCCTGCTTGGCATCAAGATCCCGGCCATTCCGGTCGAACACCAGTATATCGTCACCGAACCGGATCCGGCGCTGGTCGAATGGCGCAAGGAGAACCCCGAACACCCTGTGCTGCGGGACGCCGATGCGAAATGGTATGTGCGCGAAGAGCGCGGCGGGTGGATCCTGGGCCCCTATGAGCGCAACGCCCCGGCCCGGTTCCTCTATGACGTGCCTCAGACCTTCCGCGCAGACCTCTTCTCTCTTGATCTGGAGCGGATCGAAGAAGAGTACATGTCGATGATCCACCGCATTCCGTCGTCGGAAACGGTGGGACTCAAGGACGACTATAACGGCCCGATCTGCTACACGCCGGATGGCAACCCGCTTGTGGGTCCGGCACCGGGTCTGCGCAATATGTGGCTGGCCGAAGGGTTCTCCTTCGGCATCACGGCAGCGGGCGGCACCGGCTACTACCTCGCGCAAATGATGGTCGAGGGTGAGGCCGAGATCGACATGGCGAGCTTGGACCCCAAACGCTACGGGTCCTGGATGACGACCGAATACGCCGCGCGCAAGAACGAAGAGTGCTACGAACACGTCTATATCCTCCACCACCCCGATGAGGAGCGCGAGGCCTGCCGCCCTCTGCGCACGGCTCCAGCCTATGACCGGCAAAAAACGCTTGGCGCACAGTTCGGCTGCGTGAACGGGTGGGAACGCCCCAATTACTACGGCCCGCTTGATGCCCCCGACAGCTTTGACCACGACGCGCGGTCCTTCCGCCGGGGAAGCTGGTGGCAATATGCTGTCGACGAGGCCAAGGCCATCCGCACAGGCGTGGGCCTGATCGATGCGACAGCCTTCACCAAGCACCGCCTGACAGGTCCGGGTGCGACCGCGTTTCTGGACTGGTTCACCTGCAACAAGCTGCCCAAAGTGGGTCGGATCAACCTGACCTATGCGCTGACATCGGCGGGCACGACGCGGACGGAATACACCATCGTGCGGACGGCCGAGAATGACTACACCCTTGTTTCAGCAGGGGCATGGCACGCCTATGATCAAGATTTCCTGTACAAAGCTATCGCCGACAAAGAGCCCGAATTTGGCCGCATCAACGAAGAAGATGTCACCACGCAATGGGGCGTTTTTGCCATCGCAGGGCCAAAGTCGCGCGATGTTCTCAAAGAGATCATCAAGGACGCTGATCCAGAGAATGCCTTAAGCAACAAGCGCTTCCCCTGGCTCTCCTGCCGAGACATTGAGTTGGGGATGTGCCCTGTTCGGGCGATCCGCGTCGCCTATACCGGCGAGCTTGGCTGGGAGCTGCATCACCCGATGGAGATGCAGAACTACCTTTGGGATCTGCTGATGAAAGCGGGCGAAAAGCATGGGATCAAGCCCGTAGGCGCGCGGGCGCAAAACTGGTTGCGGCAAGAGAAAAGCTACCGCGCTTTCGGGACCGAGCTTGGGCGCGACGCGACCCCGCTTGAGGCTGACTTGCCGCGCTTTGTGGACCTGTCGAAGGACTTCCACGGCAAGACCGCGATGGAGGCCGTGGGCATCCGCTCCAAATGCGTCACGCTGTTGATTGACGGGCCTACGGACGCGGATCCTTGGGGGCGCGAGGCGCTTTATGATGGCGACACGAAGGTTGGGCGGTTGACGTCCGGCGGGTATTCGGTCGCGTTTGAGCAGTCGATTGGCATGGGCTACGTTACCCCCGACCACGCAACACCGGGCACGGTGCTCAAAGTGCGGATGCAGGGCAAGCTTTGGGACGCCAAGGTGGTGGCCGACAGCCCCTATGATCCGGAAAACAAGGTGATCCGCGTCGACGGCTAAGGCCGTCGCAGGTCGTCAGCGGGCGCGGCGCGCGACCCAGTCGTCCCACTCGGCGGAAGAGCCATTAAAGGCATTGATATCCACGTCCCCCGGCGTGCCAGGCAACTGGCCCGTCGCTGTGTACTGCCAGAACCGCCAAGCCTGCCCTGGATAGGCTTCGCGCAAGGATTTGGCCGTAGACCGCAGCCAGAACTCATAGCCGCGCAACCGCGACAGCCCGGCATCTTTGTAAAAGCCTGGCGTGGTGTAGATGATGGGACGCTGACCAAAATGCGCCTCCACCCGGTCGAGCCACACGTTCATCTCGGCCCGAACCGTCGCACCATCGGGGCGCCGTTTGCACGTGGGTGAAAAGGGGTTCCACTCCATGTCCAAGACTGGCGGCAGCGCCCCTTGGCTGCGAGGGACGTTGCGAATGAACCACCGCGCCTGAACCTCGGGCGCTGTGCAGAAGTAGTAAAAGTGATATGCGCCGCGCGCGATCCCGGCCCGCGCGGCACCCCGCCAATGGTCGCGGAACTTCGGATCCAAGAGGTCACCGCCCTCCGTTGCCTTGAGAAAGGCAAAGCGGATACCGACCGCACGCGCCTTTGACCAATCGATCGAGGTTTGAAAGCGCGCGGCATCCATGCCTTGCACCGGGTACCGCGTCGGCTGGCGCCCATCAAACCGAACCGGGTCGCGATCTCCGATAACCATCGGTCCGCTTATGGCTGCGGGGCGGTTCGGTGCACTGCCGCACGCGACCAGGAGGACACAGAGGAGGAGGGAGAAAATTCTTAAATACATGTGCGGCATCCTACCTGAAGTGGTGCGGCCTGAACATCATCAATGCGTGTTTCAGCCGGGCCCAGACGTAGAGACCGCGAAGACTAAGAGGTGGCGGGAACATCCGAAGGGCAGGCGCGAAAGGCGCGCACCGGCTCGGCGGCGGTTTGCAGGGACATGTCCACCGACTGCGAGGCGGTAAAACTGGTGGCAACCGTGTTAAACTCCAGCCCGTTGAGCACGTTGCCAAAGCCAGAGTCGCTAACGGTCAACGAGTTGCCCGAGATCTGATGCGCGCCGGTCGAAATCGACAACCCCATGGGCCCGACAAAGGTCATCCCAAAGCCCGGGCTCGGTGCCCATACGCCGTCCTTCAGCGTGATCGTCAGCGTGTAGAGCGGTTGCGCCGCGTCAAAGGTGATCTTCACGTCAGCCTGGGCGTTGCTGTGCGTCAGTGTGCAGATCGGCTCTGGGGTAAACTCCCACGCGACAGCCGCCCCAGGCGTCGTCGTCAGTGCCAGAGCCACAGCGCAAAAGGCGTGATACCGCATCGACCCAATCCTCTAACTGCGCTTACGGCGTTTAACGTTGCCGCCCCGTTGACCCGCCCGGCCTGCCGTCGACCGACCTTGCGATTTCACCGATGCCTCAGCGGCGGCCTCGACCGCAGATTGCCGCGCCAGGGGGTCATCGGCCACCGCCAAATCCACCGCCTCTAGGCGTTTGACCTCATCGCGCAGCCGCGCGGCCTCTTCGAACTCCAAGTTCTCCGCCGCTTTGCGCATATCGGCCCGCAACCCGTCCAGCACCGCCTGAAGGTTTTGGCCCATTTTGGCTTGGTCAACAGTTGCCGTCACACGCGACATGTCGGTGTCGCCCTTGTAAAGACCCGCCAGCACGTCTTCGACATTCTTTTTGACCGTCTCTGGCGTGATCCCATGCGCTTCGTTATAGGCCATCTGTTTGGCCCGGCGGCGGTTGGTTTCGCCCAGCGCGCGCTCCATCGAGCCGGTGACTTTGTCGGCATACATGATCACCCGCCCTTCGGCGTTTCGCGCCGCGCGACCAATGGTCTGCACCAGCGAGGTCTCGGACCGCAAGAACCCTTCTTTGTCCGCATCCAAGATCGCCACCAGCCCGCATTCGGGGATATCAAGACCCTCGCGCAACAGGTTGATGCCGACCAGCACATCAAACGCGCCCAGCCGTAGATCACGTAGGATTTCGATCCGCTCAATCGTGTCGATATCCGAGTGCATATACCGCACGCGGATGCCCTGTTCGTGCATGTACTCTGTCAGATCCTCGGCCATGCGCTTGGTCAGCACTGTCGCCAGCGTGCGATAGCCAGCCGCAGCCACTTTGCGCACTTCGTCGAGCAAATCATCCACCTGCATCTCCACAGGGCGGATCTCAACCTCTGGGTCCAAAAGGCCCGTGGGGCGGATCACTTGTTCGGTAAAGACGCCGCCCGACTGGTCAATCTCCCAACTGGCGGGCGTGGCGGAAACGAAGACCGATTGCGGGCGCATCGCGTCCCACTCTTCAAACTTCAGCGGGCGGTTATCCATGCACGAGGGCAAACGGAACCCGTGTTCGGCCAGCGTGAATTTCCGCCTGTAGTCGCCCTTGTACATCCCCCCGATCTGCGGCACGGACACGTGGCTTTCATCGGCGAAGACGATCGCGTTGTCGGGGATAAACTCAAAAAGCGTGGGCGGCGGTTCACCCGGCGCACGCCCGGTCAGATAGCGCGAGTAGTTTTCGATCCCGTTGCAGACGCCTGTCGCCTCCAACATCTCCAGATCGAAATTGGTACGCTGTTCCAGGCGCTGCGCTTCCAGCAGCTTGCCTTCACCCACAAGCTGGTCAAGCCGGATCCGCAGCTCTTTCTTGATGCCAATGATCGCCTGGTTCATCGTCGGGCGCGGCGTGACGTAGTGCGAGTTTGCATAGACCCGGATGCGGTCCATCGTGTCGGTCTTTTCGCCTGTTAGGGGATCGAACTCTGTAATCCCTTCAAGCTCTTCGCCAAAGAAGGACAGCTTCCAGGCCCGGTCCTCCAAATGCGCTGGCCAAATCTCAAGACTGTCGCCGCGCACGCGGAACGAGCCGCGCTGAAACGCCTGATCGTTGCGCCGGTATTGCTGTGCCACCAGATCGATCATGATCTGGCGCTGGTCGTAGTCTTTGCCAGTGTGCAGATCCTGGGTCATCGCGCCATAGGTCTCGACCGAACCGATACCGTAGATGCAGGACACCGAGGCCACGATCACCACATCGTCCCGCTCCAGCAGCGCGCGCGTGGCCGAATGGCGCATCCGGTCGATCTGTTCGTTAATCTGGCTCTCTTTTTCGATATAGGTGTCGGACCGCGGCACGTAGGCCTCGGGCTGATAGTAGTCGTAGTAGCTAACGAAGTACTCGACCGCGTTGTCGGGAAAAAAGCCCTTAAACTCACCGTAAAGCTGGGCCGCCAGGGTCTTGTTCGGCGCAAGGATGATCGCGGGGCGCTGCGTTTCTTCGATCACTTTGGCCATGGTATAGGTCTTGCCGGTGCCCGTGGCCCCCAACAGAACCTGGTTTTGCTCCCCGCCCAGCACCCCTTCGGACAGCTCCGCGATGGCGGTGGGTTGGTCGCCCGCTGGCGTGAACTCGGTGTTCATCTCAAGCCGCTTGCCGCCTTCCAGCTTCAACCGCGCACGCACATCGCCTTCGGGCGCGTGCATCAAAGCTGGGGTTTTGTCGGAATGAGTATAGGGCATCGGCGGCTCTCCTTACCGCTCAATGTGCCACGCAGCGCGTGCGCTTCAAGGGGCCTCTTGCCACAGAGTGTCACCAGGCGGCGCGTACCAACCGGCGCCGCCTAATTTTGGTCCTAGGCGGGCGCTTCGGACGGGCTGCCCAACCGCCACGCCGAAAAGCTGAGGATAATGGCCGAGGCCGATACGATGGTCATCACTGTGCCAGGCATGAAGTTCACAAACCCAGGCAGATCGACAAACACGAAGTATCCGATATCCGCCATTCCGCCGACAAGCGCGGACACCCAAATCGCCGTCACATTGCCCTGCCAGATCAAGATCCCGCCGATCACCGTCACAACGCCGATCCACCCCAGGTTCCATCCATGCTGGTTCAACACACCGCCGACAGCCGCGTGGTAGTCCATCGCCAATGCCGCAGGATCAACCGCATCCGCAACGGCCTGAAATCCGCCAGATGCGTCGCTCGACAGAATGATGACACCGGCCAGGATATGGACCAGGCCCCAAATTACCCACAAAACGGCTGAGATCTTTAAAAATATCGATTTCATTGCAGCGGACATTTGCCACCCTCCTGCTCTCTCGGTAAGTACCCACGTCCGAAGTTCGCAACACTTGTGGACTTTGTCAACTAATAGGACCACAATGACTGACACGTCTTTGGCAATCAACCTAGACAAATTCATGCGCCGAATGCATGTGCTGCTCCGCGAGAAAGCCCCAAGTTTTGATACAGAGCGTATCGGGCCAAGCGGCGCGTTCCTGTTGCTTACGCTGGACGATTTAAAGTCTGCCACCATGCAGGACTTGGCGGATGCGCTGGTACGCGACAAATCGCAAATGACCCGGTCTGTACAAAACCTGGCAAGCCGCGGACTTTTGGAACGTGTGCCCTGCAAGAGTGATGCCCGTGTTGTGCGCATTACGCTCACCCCACGCGGTCAAGAGGTTGTCCGCCGCCACCAAGCCGCGATCGCGCAGACGATCGATGACCTCATGGCGCCGCTGCCAGAGCGCGAACAACAAGAATTTCGGAAACTGCTCACCCGCGTTGTGGGCGGTGCCAATACCAAGACGGGCTCTGAAAAATTGTCGCCAGTTCGACATGAAGAGACGACGTGACGCGCCAAACCGGTCTTGTTCCAAACGCAATCGTAGGACATATCTGATACGACCCCGCCAGGAGACGACAGCAATGCGCGCACGAATCTACCAGCCCGCCCGGACCGCAATGCAATCAGGCACGGCAAAGACCCAAGGCTGGGTCTTAGAATATGCCCCTGCATCCGCGCGCGAGGTTGACCCCTTGATGGGATGGACGTCTTCGGATGACACCCAATCCCAGGTCAGACTAACCTTCGACACCAAGAAAGCCGCCATGGACTATGCCAAAGACAATGGCATTGACGCAGTGGTGCAAGAGCCAAAGCTGCGTAAACCCAATATCCGCGCCCGCGGATATGCCGAGAACTTCGCCAGTGACCGGCGCGGTGCATGGACACACTAAACGTTCGGCCCGCGCGGTATGATGAACCTGGTGTCGCGGCAATCATCGCGGCACACTTTAAGTTGATGCGCGCCACGTCGCCCGAGGAAAGCTGCCACGTCATGCCCGCAGATGCGCTCGCGGCAGAGGGGGCAGAACTGCGCGCCGCCGAGTTGGGTGGTAGCGTGGTCGGAATTGGGGCGCTCAAGGAAATCGCGCCGCAGCACGGTGAAGTGAAGTCGATGCACACGCTGGCCGCCGCACGCGGGCACGGGGCTGCGCGGGCAATTCTGAAAGCCTTGATGGACCATGCCCGCGCGGCAGGCATGACCCGGTTGAGCCTTGAGACAGGCAGCACAGAAGAGTTCATCGCGGCACGGCAACTTTATGCCTCTGAAGGCTTTGAAGACTGTGCGCCGTTCGGCAACTATATCGAAGACCCGCTAAGCACCTTTATGACACGCTCGCTCTGACGCGAAAGTCTTGCCAGACGTGGCTGGCTAGGGCATGACAGACCTCAGAGCGGTCCCTTAGCTCAACTGGATAGAGCAGCTGACTTCTAATCAGCAGGTTCAGGGTTCGAGTCCTTGAGGGATCGCCAATGAATTCAATGTATTGATGTAAGACAGTCATTCATATGATGCTGGCTTGCCGCCAACTTTAGATGGCTGCATCAATACAGAGGAGTGCCCTCTGAAAGATCACCCGCCGATACCACTTGGGCCAAGCATCGATGTGAGCGATTGTCGCTGTCTACCGGCAAGCGCGCCAAGCGATGAGGCGAAGCGGTGCCGTCACTTTAAATCACGCCTCTTGCACGCTTTGTGGTATGTCGCCATCGCCAGTGGAAGAATTTGTTCCGCCGTTTCAGACTCCCCAAAGCTCCTTCCACGTCGCCGCGATATGGAACACAGCGTTAAGAAACTCCGCAACGCGGCCCAGAGCCGACGTTCAGCAATCCAGCGACACGCAGTGGACAGGGCCCGCGTTGCGGTCATCCGCTTCACATCCGAGTTTCAATGGTATCTGGCGGTTTGACGCGCGGGACGGCGGGGCATAGCTGACCAACCTCCCAATCACGTGCTTAATTCAGCTAAGAACCTGTCAGCAGATCAAAAGCGTAAAGAGAGCGGTTATGGACCAACCAACACCACGCAATGAAGCGCCTGAACCGTCCATCTTTGTTGAATCCGAATGGGCGGACCTGAAGGAATGCGTCTATGGATCGCCGGAAAACTGGGTATTGCCGGTCATTTATGACGACGCCAGACTGCGGGTGCAGGGCGCATTCGGTGAGTTCTGGGTCAACAACCCAGGCAAGGACATGAAGCAGGTCGCACCGGAATTGTTTGCGGAACTCAGTGCACAGGTTCGCGGCATCATCAGTTTTCTTGAAACTGCAGGAGTGCGTGTACAAGTTGCCGGGGCGATTTCATCAACCAACAGAAAGTTTCCTAGGGGAGAGGATCATGGGGTTCTAACGCCGTGGATGCGGGACCCGTTTGTGACAATTGGCAACAACGTGATCGAACTGGCACCGCGCAGCCTGTTTCACCGAAGACAACGTTTTGCCGTCCGGCATATTCTGGCAACGACGATGAGCCGTGGAGCGCGGTACTTTGCCCAGCCTGATGGTGGCGCAGAAGACGCGTGCGAGGGTCCCGGATGGGGGTATCTTGAAGGTGGCGACATATTTGTCTTGGGTCAGAGAGTCCTCGTCGGCCATTCCGGCGGATGCAGCAATCCCGAGGGGGCCCGGTGGCTCCAACATGCCCTGGGTTCAGAGTACACAGTTGAAATCGTGGACATAGATCCGGCCTTTCCGCATTTGGATTGTGTCATGATGACCCCACGCGAAGGTGTCGTCTTTGCGGCCCTGGACTCTTTGCCCAAAGGCCTGCCGCAGTTCTTGGCCGACTGGGACGTGTTCGACGTCCCGAAGGCGCTCGCGAAGTCGCACATGGCTTGCAACAATCTGGTTTTGAATGACCGGACCGTTGTAGTGCCCGCCGAAGAACCACTTGATTTCGTCGCAGACGGGCTCAGGGCCAGAAGTTTTGAGGTTGTCCGTTTGCCTTATCGGGTGCCTTGCATGACCGGCGGTTCGTTCCGATGCGCACATCAGCCCCTTGTAAGACAAACCTAATCAACTCGTTGGAACAAATTTAAGGGGAGCTAGAAGCGGGACCCGCCTAAACGAAAGGAACGGTCATGAGCCTCCGTAGGCCGTCTGGACCAAATGTTGCAGGCGCGGCAGCATTCCTTGCCGGTGTTGCAAGAGAAAGAACTCATGCAGGCCGAACTCACACACTGCGGACAGAACTGCCGTAGAGGTTCCTTGATGTTATGTCCGCTTTGTGCGCACTTCGACCTCAGTTCAAATCAGAAAATGCTATCTGAAGGTGAGCATTGCAAATTGCGCGAACCGCAAAAGCGACATTCGTTGGGACGATACTTGGAATGCTCGGCTGACTCATGAAGAAAACGGGAAACAAGAGCTTTTGCACGAGCCTGAAGCGGACCACTCGAAGTATGTGAAGGGAGAGTCTGGCAACAACACATGGTTTGGACAATTGGAACGGCAAAATTGTGGTAACGCCGTTCTGCGATTAGGTGCTTTTTTGAACTGTCGCTGCGGTCTATAGTTTCTAGATGCTGGGCGACGAACCGAAACATTTTGCGTTCTTGATTGAGCCGGGTTTCACGATGCAGGCCTTTTCGTCTGCGGTCGAAGTGCTGCGCGTTGCGCGGAAACTGGGAGCGTCGGACCTGTTCGGTTACTCTGTCGTCTCACTTTCCGGAGCGCAGGTGGAAGCGTCAAACGGCCTGTCGATCCTTGCAAACATGGAAATCGGAGCGCTGCCAAGGGACAGTGTTGTGGTCGTTGTCTCGGGCGCAGGCGTTGAAAGGACAGATAACCCAAAGCTGATTGCAACTCTTCGCGATCTGTCCTGCAAAGGCCACCAGATCTGGGCCATTTCATCGGGTGTTGTGCGCCTTGCCCAAGCGGGCTTGATCGACGACTGCAGGGTCGCGGCGCATTGGGAAGATGTGCCATATCTCAAGGCCCATTTCCCACGTGTAGACCTGTCGTCAGCGATATTCATTCCAAATGAACCGCATCCCACTTGCGCGGGCGGCGGGGCGGCGGCTGATTTGATCATGCATTACATAAGGACCAATGGGCCCGAAGGACTGGTCGAAGACATTGCATCGCGGCTTATGATCGACGGTGTGCGTGATGGGCGCGTCCGTCAGAGCTTTCCCGCCGAACTTCAATTTTCGACTGACAACCACAAGGTTTTTTCGGCAATCCAGATCATGATCCAAACGCGCTACGATCCGATTTCTGTCGCGTCAATCGCGGCGCAGCTGCATGTGTCTCAACGCCAACTCGAGCGCCTGTTTCACGCCGAGTTCGATCAAACGCCGGGTGCTGTCTATCTTCAGCTGCGTATGGATGAAGCGCGACAAGAGGTGCTGATGGGGCACCGCTCAATCGTGGATATTGCGCTCGACTACGGGTTCCAACCCGGAAACTTCAGCAAAGTCTACAAACGCATGTTTGATGCCACCCCCAGCCAAGAGCGCGCCACACCTCAATAGAGGCTTGTCGATGTGACACCGTTTGGATGTCGTATTCGGCATGAAGCAATAATCTCCTTTGTCGCTTTATGGAACGTGAAGCGAGGAGAAGTTTATGCGAAAGAGGCGATCTCGACGGGGTGACCATAGATCGGTCACGACGCAACCGCCTTCAGGGCCGACACAGTCGCATCTGAAGCCTGTGGAAATCCTTTCTAATGATCAGGTCGAGGCTGTTCACCACGCCTCTTTGCGTGTCCTGCAAGAAACGGGCATCGAGATCATGTCACCCGCAGCGCGGGCCTATTTCAAAACCGCTGGAGCAGAGGTTGACCCGGCGAACGACCGCGTTCGTCTGGCGCCGGAACTTGTAAACGCAACCATCGCAACCTGCCCGTCTGATTGGGTGTTTCACGCCCGCAACCCTGCCCGCAATGTACCGATCGGTGGCAACTGGCTGGCATATTGCAACGCCACGACCCCCCCATACGTCAGCGGCCCTGACCTCCAAAGGCAGCCAGGAAGTTTCAAAACGTTCACTCAATCGGTTCAGCTGTGCCAAGCTTTGGATGAGGTTCATTTCTTCTACGGCTACCCGGTTGAGCCGCAGGACCTTCCCGTCAGTTCTCGCCACCTCGATGCCTATCACACGCTGGCCACGCAGACCGATAAGGTCTGGCGGGGCTACGCCATATCTGACATGAGCGATGCGCTCGAAATGGCTCGGATCGCGCGCGGAGTCACTGAGAACCAATTCGCGCAAGAGCCGAGCCTCATGCTGAACTGCAACACGAACTCACCGCTCAAGATTGATGAGGCGATGTGCGACGGGGTGATCGCCATGGCGCGGATGGGTCAGCCTGTCGTGATTTCAGCGTTTACAATGGCGGGGGCTATGGCGCCGATTACGATGGCGGGGGCCCTTGTCGAACAGAACGCGGAATGCTTGGCAGGTATGGTGCTGACGCAGCTGGTGAAGCCCGGCGCGCCGGTCATCTACGGTGCGTTTACGTCCAACGTGCACATGAAATCCGGCGCCGTTGCGCTTGGCACGCCAGAATATGCGCAGGCAGCCATTGCGGGCGGTCAACTCGCACGGCGGTATGGGGTTCCCTACAAATCTTCCAACGTGAACAGCTCGAACGCGCCGGATGCGCAAAGCGCCTATGAAAGTATGAACGCGCTCTGGGCCACGCATATGGGACATTGCAACATCATGGCACACGGGATCGGGTGGCTGGAAAGCGGGCTTACCTTCAGCTTTGAGAAGGCCGTGATTGACGCAGAGATGCTGCGTATGATGCAGGCTTTCCTCAAGCCTATGGACCTGTCGGATGAGGCTTTAGGCGTTGACGCCATCGCGCGCGTGGGTCCCGGTGGGCATTTCTTTGGCGATGAATTGACGCTTGAGCGGTACGAGACGGCCTTTTGGGAACCGCAGGTCAGCGACTGGAAACCATATGACGGCTGGGTCGAGGCGGGGGCCAAGGACACACTCCAAAGGGCGGGCGAGATCGCGACCAAACTGCTGCGCGACTTTGAAGCCCCGACGATGGATCTCGCCATCCGCGAAGAACTCGACGCCTATGTGGCGAAACGTAAGGAAGAACTGGCATGACGACACAGGCCCGGATCATCATCATCGGCGGCGGGATCGTCGGCGTTTCCACCCTTTACCATCTGGCCAAGGCGGGCGAGCAGGATGCGCTGCTGCTTGAAAGGCGCGAATTGACAGCCGGGGCCACATGGCACGCGGCAGGCAACGTGCATACGCAAAGTGCTTACGCCAATCTGTCCGCGCTGCAGGCCTATTCGCTACGGCTTTATGATGGGCTGGCAGAGGAAGTCGGCCAAGAAGTTGGTAGCCACGTCGTCGGCGGTTTTTTCCTCGCCCAGACCAAAGAGCGGATGGAAGAGTTCAAGCATCTGGCGGGCAAATTCCGTGGGCTGGGACTTGAATACGAATTGGTCACACCGGCTGAGATCAAAGCCAAATACCCGCTGATGAATGTCTCCGATCTCGAGGGTGGCGCATGGGACCCGGAAGAAGGCTACGTTGACCCCTATTCGGTCACGATGGGGCTGGCCGCAGGCGCGCGCAAATACGGCGGCAAGATCAAGCGCAACACTCAAGTCGACAGCATCACGCGTCTGCCTTCGGGTCATTGGCGGCTGACGGTTGGGGAAGAAATCTTCGAGTGCGAAATCATCGTGAACGCTGCAGGTTTCTGGGCCGATGAAGTCGCGCGCATGGTGGGCACTCGCCTGCCCATCACGAATATGGAGCACCAGTATCTTGTGACGGAGGCAATGCCGTCGGTCGAAGCGCTTGACTACGAGCTGCCAATGATCCGCGATACCGACAGCCAGTATTACCTGCGGCAAGAGGGTCAAGGCCTGCTCTTGGGACCATGGGAACGGGACGCGCGGCGGGCGTGGAATGGCTCGGACGGGCGGGCACCGTGGTCCTTTGGGCAAGAACTGTTTGAAGACGATTGGGAGCGTCTGGAAGACGGTCTTGGCGCGATTTTCCACCGCATCCCGGAGCTAGAGGCCACCGGCATCAAGCGCGGCGTCAATGGGGCGATCAGCTTTGCGCCTGACGGTCGTCCAATGATCGGCCCCATGCCGGGCGTGCCGGGGTTCTATGTTGCTTGTGGTTTCCTTGGTGGGATTGCGCAGGGTGGCGGCATTGGATTGGCGATGAGCCAGTGGATTTTGGAAGGTGAAAGCGAGCTCGATCTGCATTTCATTGATGTCGCCCGTTTCGGCGATTGGACCACGCGCGAATTCGCCCGTGAACGCACGCATGAAATCCTGCCAATCCGGTATGAGCTGATCTATCCGGGCATTGAACGCAAATCAGGTCGTCCTCTCAAAACCACACCGATCTATAACGACTTGCTCGCCCAAGGCGCGGTAATGGGCCAGGCCTATGGTTGGGAACGCCCGCTTTGGTATGCGCCAAACGGCGAGGCGGATGAGCCAAGTTTTCAGCGCCCAAATTGGTGGGACCATGTGGGTCGTGAGGCCCGCGCCATGACTAAGGGCTGTGGCCTGTCGGAAATGTCGAGTTACGGGAAATTCCGCATATCAGGCCCGGATGCCATGGCCTTCTTGGATCACATCGGCAGCGCCAAATGCCCCACCAAATCGGGCAAAATGGCACTGTCCCTGATGCTGAATGATCGCGGCGGGATTGTCGGAGACATCACGATCGAGAACTCGGGCGATGGTTCTTTCTACTGCGTCGGCGCGACGCTCGGCGTGGCGCTTTATCAGCGGTGGATGCAGGATCATGTTGGCGCATTTGACGTGCGGATCGACAACGTCACCGACCACATCGCAGCCCTCGGCATCGCTGGCCCTAACTCCCTGGCATTGCTCAACGCATTGTCTGGCGGGGCATTCGACGACTTCCCGTTCATGACCTCGAAGGACGTCGAAATCGGGCGCGTGGCCTGCAAGGCGATCCGCATTTCCTTCTCTGGCGAGGTGGGCTGGGAATTGCATTGCCCGATGCTGAACCAGAAAGCGCTGTTTGATGCGTTGATGGCAGAAGGGCAAAACCACGGGCTTGTTTTGATGGGTGGTCGGGCCATGGGCATGCTGCGGCTTGAGAAAGGTTATAGGTCCTGGGGGCATGAGATGACCACCGAAGTGACGCCTCATGCGGCTGCGCTCGAGCGGTTTTGTTCGACCAAGAAAGACTACATTGGCCGGGCCGTGGTGGATGCTGAACGTCACACAGCGCCAACCAAACGGTTCGTCACGCTTGAGGTAGACGCGCAGGCACCCCCTTGTTGGGGCACCGAGCCGGTGCTTAAAGGCGACACCTTGCTGGGCTATGTGACGTCTGGCGGGATGGGCTGGCGGACTGGCAAGATGCTGGCCGTTGCTTGGGTCGATGGCACCGGCCTTGCACAGGGAGACACCGTGCAGGTCCAAGTGTTGCTGAACACATACGACGCAAAGGTTGTCGCAGACCCCGTCTACGACTCTGAAAACAAAAAACTGTTGGGATAAAGACATGGCTGATCTTCCAAACCATGCCTCAGTTGTTGTCATTGGCGGCGGCATCATGGGCTGCTCCACGCTTTACCACCTTGCCAAAATGGGCGTCAGCGATGCGATCCTGCTGGAGCGCAACAAGCTGACTTCCGGCACGACATGGCATTCTGCCGCTCAGGTGCGTGCCTTGCGTCATTCCAAGAATCTGACGCGGATGATCCAGTATTCCGTCGATCTCTATAGCCAGCTCGAAAAGGAGACGGGTCAGTCCGTTGGCTGGATCCAAAAGGGTTCTCTGTCCATTGCAACAACGCCCGATCGTCTGACGCATGTGAAGAGGCAGGAGGCCTTGGCTCATGCTTACGGGATAGACGCGCAGTCCATCAGCCCTGGCGAGGCAAAAGAACGTTGGCCGCTGATGAATGCAGATGATGTCATCGGCGCGGTATGGTCGCCCGATGACGGCCGCGTGTCCCCGTCGGATGTGTGCGCGGCTTTGATCAAGGCCGCCAAGGGGCTCGGCGCGAAGCTGTTTGAGGATACCGGCGTTACTGGCATTCTGACCAAAAACGGCCGGATCAAAGGGGTTGAGACGACGCAAGGGACTGTGACATGCGATGCGATTGCGCTGTGCACCGGGCTCTGGTCACGCGAGGTTGGCGCAATGGCGAGGGCCGAGGTCCCGGCGCTGGCCTGCGAGCATTTCTACCTGCTAACCAAGCCCATCGACGGCATTGCTGGCAACATGCCCACGCTTAGCGATCACGACAGCCACCTTTATATTCGCGATGACAGCGGGGGCCTCTTGGTTGGGTGCTTTGAACCCATGGGCAAACCCATTGCGCCGGGTGTGCTGGACGAGACGTTCGAGTTTGGCCTGCTGCCCGAGGATTGGGACCAATTCGAGCCGATGATGGAATTGGCGCTGCACCGTCTGCCGCCGTTGGAAACGGCGGAGGTCAAGATGCTGTTGAACGGCCCGGAAAGCTTTACCCCTGACGGCGCGTTTATGTTGGGCGAAACAGCGGAAACGAAGGGCCTCTTTCTGGGGTGCGGCATGAACTCGGTTGGCTTGGCCTCCGGCGGCGGCGCGGGCATGAACCTCGCACATTGCATCGTTCACGGGCACACGGCGTATGACCTGTCCGAAGCGGACGCCAATCGGTTTGCGCCTATCTACAACTCGGTCGAGCATCTGATGGCGCGCGCGCCCGAAATCCTCGGCACGCATTACGACATCGCCTATCCTGGCAAACAACTGAAGACTGCGCGGGGCCTGCGGAAACTGCCACTCCATACAGAGTATGAAACCGCGGGTGCGCATTTTGGGCCCACCTTTGGATGGGAACGGCCTTTGTACTTTGGCAAAACGGCTGAACCCGTGATGCAGTTTGACCGGGCAGACTGGTTTGACAACGTGGCCGCAGAAGTGCGTGCCGCCCACGAAAGCGCAGCGATCTTTGATGCGTCGTGCTTTGGCAAGATCGAGATCAAAGGCCCCGATGCAGCAGCCTTCTTGCTTAGAACCTGTTCGGGCTACATGGCCCGCAAACCGGGTTCCGTGATCTACACGGCTGTTCTGAATGACCGTGGCACATTTGAATCAGATATCACCGCGCAGCGCATAGCTGACGATCATTACCGCCTGTTTGTCGGAACCAATGCGATCAAGCGCGATCTGGCCTGGTTCAACCGTGCCAGCGACGGATTCGACGTAACCATTGAGGATAGCACTGAGAAATACGCCGTTCTGGGCCTGATGGGGCCAGAGGCTGCGCGGATCGTGTCGGAATGCGGCGCGCCGGAGCTAAATGATCTCGGGTATTTCAAAGTCGGTCCGGCCCACATCGCGGGCAAACACGTGCGGGCCGCGCGGATGTCCTATGTCGGTGAGGCCGGATGGGAGATTACCTGCCTGAGCGAAAACGCGCCTGCCATCTACGCTGCGCTGACGAAAGCGGGTGCTAGACCTGCGGGCCTGTTTGCTCAAACCTCGATGCGGATTGAGAAAGGCTTTTGTGCCATGGGACACGAGCTCGATAGCGATGTAAGCCCGATTGAGACGGGGCTCGATTTTGCAGCGCGCACATCCGGAGGGTTCACGGGTTATGAGGCAATGCAGGACCGTCGTGCCAACGGCGCAAGCAACCATGTGATTTCTTTGACGCTGGATGATGAGAGTGCCGTTCCGCTGGGCCATGAGCCGATTTACGCGAGAGGTAAAATCGTCGGCCAGACGTCAAGTTGTGCGTTCGGCTATAGGGTGGGCAAGCCCGTGGCTTTGGGCCATTGCAACGAACCACTCGATACGGGTGACCGCGTGCAGATCGACATTGCGCGCGTGCTTTTCGATGCTACGGTCACGATTGGTCCGCTCTTTGATCCAGATGGCACGCGGATGCGAACTCCGGCATGAAACGCCCGTTCATAATGGTGGCCCCGAGCGGGGCGCGACGGATCAAGGCGGATCACGCAGCCCTGCCGATCACCGTGTCAGAGATTGTGGCTGAAGCCACGGCCTGTGCGGAAGCTGGAGCCGACGCGCTGCATTTACACGTGCGTGATGCGGATGGCGGACATAGCCTTGACGAAGGCCTCTACGCGGAAGCAATTGCAGCCTTGCATGACGCATTGCTGAACTCTCGCATCCAAATCACAACGGAAAGTGCTGGGCGCTACGCTGTGCCGGAACAATTGAAGTGTCTTGAAAAGCTTGCCCCAAAATGGGCATCGGTGTCGGTCCGAGAGATTGCGCGCACGCCGAAATTGGCGCGACGGCTGTACCATGGCTGCGCTGAGCGGGGCACGGAAATCCAGCATATCCTATATGATACTGATGACTTGGCACAGCTGAAGATATGGCAAGACGACGGGACAATCCCAAGGGGGACCACCAGCGTGATCTTTGTACTCGGACGCTATGCGCCGCAGCGCGATGCTGTGCCAGCGGAGCTTGATGCTTTCCTTGAACATCTCGACCCAGACTTGAATTGGATGGCCTGCGCCTTCGGCCCGAACGAGCATACCTGCTTGGAATACGCCGCACTGCGTGGCGGTGCCCTGCATGTGGGATTTGAAAACAGTCTAACCAGACCAGACGGGACGCCACACGAAAGTAATGCTGCTTCTGTCATGCACCTGATAAACCGACTTGAGGGTCCAATCCTATGAGCCACGTATTCCCCCGCCATTGTCATGCAGAGATCCCAACGGCGGTTGGCGGTGATGGTCCGTATCTCATTGATGCCAATGGTAAGCGATACTTTGACGGCTCCGGCGGGGCGGCAGTTTCATGTCTTGGACACTCTAACGAGCGGGTGCGCCAGGCGATCAAGGACCAAGTGAATCAGCTGGCTTTTGCACATACCGGTTTCTTTACATCAGAGCCTGCAGAAGAGCTTGCCGATTTGCTGATTGCCCACGCGCCGGAGGGTCTTGATCGCGTCTATTTCGTTTCTGGTGGGTCTGAAGCGGTCGAGGCTGCCCTGAAACTGGCGCGGCAATACTTCTTGGAACGCGGCGAGCGCAAGCGTCTGCACATCATTGCCCGCCGCCAAAGCTATCACGGCAACACACTTGGTGCGCTCGCCGCAGGCGGCAACGCTTGGCGTAAGGCGCAGTTCGAACCGTTGCTGGTCGAAATGAGCCATATCGCACCGTGCTATGAATATGCGGAACGCAGCTCGAGCGAGACCGCAGAGGCATATGGCCTTCGCACAGCCAATGAGTTGGAGGCCGAGATCCTCCGCCTTGGGCCGAAAAACGTCATGGCATTCATCGCCGAGCCCGTTGTCGGCGCAACACTCGGTGCTGTGCCGGCTGTGCCCGGGTATTTCCAACGCATTCGCGAAATCTGCGACCAATATGGGGTTTTGCTAATCCTTGATGAAGTCATGTGCGGCATGGGGCGCACGGGCCATCTGTTTGCCTGCGACGCCGACGGGATCGCCCCGGACATCGTGACAATCGCAAAGGGGCTCGGCGCTGGCTATCAGCCTATTGGTGCAATGCTTTGTACAGACCAAATCTATGATGCAATTGCGGACGGATCAGGTTTCTTCCAGCACGGCCATACCTACCTCGGGCATCCTGTAGCCACCGCTACTGGTTTGGCTGTTGTCCAAGAAATCTTGGAAAACGACCTCATATCTCAGGTGCAAACAAAGGGCAGAATGCTTGAAACTGTGCTGCGCAGACAACTAGGACAACATCCTCACGTTGGTGACATTCGTGGTCGAGGGTTGTTTTGGGGGGTGGAAATAGTAGGCGATCGCGACACCAAAACTCCTTTCGATCCCAGTCTTGGCACCGCAAAGAAACTGAAGGCGGCAGCATTTGCCCACGGGTTAATCTGTTATCCGATGCCAGGCACGCGCGACGGCAAAATCGGAGATCATGTCCTGCTTGCTCCGCCATTCATTTCAACCGAACAAGATTTGAACGAAGCAGCATCGCGATTGCAAAGCGCGCTGGACAACGTCTTAAGATGAAATGGCCAACTCGTCGCTCGCCCAAGTTCTGAGGCAAACGCTGCGAAAGTTGCGCTGGCTTGAAAGAAGATTGAAGCTTGTGCAGCGATGAGAAAACTAAAGCCCTGTGTTTCTTGCTGCGCATCTATCATCGGACACAGGGAATTCGTGAGAAAGTCTTCGCTGCAGGTTTAGCCAACTGTCTTTTGAGTGAGCTGCGCTCAAACGAAGTGGCGGTGGCCGAGTTTCTTTCGGGTCGTGCTTGAGCGGGTAAATGGCTGAAATGCACGGTTCAGGCCCGTTCATGCGTGGTGCAGCATCATGCACTTTGGGCTCTGAACCGCCATCGGAGCTAATGCAGCACCTGATTTGGCGGAC
>CAWUIP010000022.1:0-32792 GCA_963922415.1 uncultured Aliishimia sp.
CCGACCTGCCGCAGCTTTACCTGATCTCGCCTCCAGAGTTTGAGCCCAGCACCTTTCCGGATGCGTTGGCGCGTGTCCTCGATGCCCATGACATTGCCTGTTTTCGACTGGCGCTCGATACGCGCGACACGGATCGGCTATCGCGCGCGGCGGATCTGTGCCGCGATGTGGTGATCACCCGCGATGTGGCGATTGTCATCGAAGATCAGGTGCAGCTTGCCACAGATTTGGGCCTGGACGGCGTGCATCTGAGCCACGCGCGGCTTTCGGTCCGCGATGCACGCAAAGCGCTGGGCGCCGAAGCCATCGTGGGCAGTTTCTGCGCAAACTCGCGCCATGATGGGCTGTCGGCGGGTGAGGCTGGTGCGGATTACGTGGCTTTTGGCCCGACCGCTGCGGCAGCGGAGGGCGCCGAAATCGACCTCTTCGCCTGGTGGAGCGAGATGATCAAAGTGCCCGTCGTCGCCGAAGGTGGCCTGACCCCGGACATGATCGCGACGCTCGCGCCGCACACGGACTTCTTTGGCATTTCCGAGATTTGGGCCACGGAAGACCCAACCGCAACACTGAGCGATTGGGTCACACGGATAGGTTAGAGCAACGTCCGCTCGATCACCCACCACACACCAATACCGGCAATAACGAGCGATACCGGGATCGACACTGCACGGAACATGACATCGTAGTCCTCAGCGGCGGCCTCATATGCCGGCAAGTCTGCGCGCCGGGCCGCCTGGACCGAGATCCACAACAGCAGCGCCATCGCGGCAATCACCGTCAGCTGGCCCAGCTCGACACCAATGTTAAAGCCCAGAAGCGCGGGGATCACGCCTGCTTCCGGCAATCCCCAATCCCCCAGAACCGAGGCAAAACCAAGCCCATGCAGAAGGCCGAAACCGAACACCAGCGCCGGGCGCCACGCTTTCATGTCGCGCGCAAAGAGATTTTCAATCGCAACATAGACAATCGAAAGCGCGATCAACGGCTCAACGATGCTGCCGGGCACATTCACAATTCCCAACGCCCCTAAGGCGAGCGTCACCGTATGCGCCGCTGTAAACGCAGTGATCTGCCACAAGAGCGGCTTCCAAGCCGTCGATAAGAAAAAGAGGCCCAGCACAAACAGGATGTGATCCAAACCTTTCGGCAGAATGTGATCAAATCCAACTGGGATAAACTCCGCAAAGATTGCCCAACCAGACCGCGCATCGCCCCCGCCAAGGTTGATCTGCGGCGAGGTTTGGCCACCCGACAAGTAACCGGTATAGGGTTCATCCACCCCCTGCTGACGCAGAACCATGTCGCCCGCCCCTTTCGGCCAGGCGACTTGCACTTGCGCGCCAGTGGCCTCGGCCAAAAGCACCAGCCGTGATGGGCGCGGCAAGTCAACATTGCCCACCTCGGGGATCAACACTTCACGCGCGCTCATGATGACAGGGGCGCCGTCGACGGCGACTAAAGGTAGGCCGTTCCACGTGGCCACAAGGCCGGTGACTTCTGCCGCCAGCGCTTCGGGGTTCAACGCGCGCAAACGGTCATAAGCGGCGCTGTCTTCCGCGTCGTCGGTATCCAAGAGGCCGTCCAGGTCGATCCCCGCGAGATAAGCCTCTAGGTTAAGATCCAAAATCAACTCAATCGTGCCATCGGCGGCGCGCAAATCAGCGATGGCTGGCTGCACCTCATGTGCTGCCACACTCACGCCAAAAAGAGTTGACAGTGCCGCCGCAAAGCCCAGTCTGAGCCACATGACACAGATATTCCGCATAGTTTTCTTCACCCTGATTGGTTTTGCGCCCTTTGCTGCAATGGCGCATGAATTATGGATTTCCCCTATCGAATACCGCGTCGGCGAAGGAGCCACAATCGTTGCAGACTTCCGAAACGGCGAAAACTTCGTGGGCACGCAGTTGGCCTTTTTTGATCGGTCGTCAACAAGGCTTCAAGTTGCTGGGCCAGGTGGCATCGTGGATGTCAAACCACGCAATGGTGACCGCCCCGCAATTGAGATTGAAGCGGGTAAAGCAGGCCTTCATGTCTTGGCCTATGAAACAACACCATCGCGCCTGACCTACAAAGATTGGGCAAAGTGGATGAAGTTCGTAGATCACAAGGATCTGAACGCTGTGGCGGCGGCGCACACAGCGCGCGGTCTGCCGCAGGAGAACTTCAAGGAAGGCTACACGCGCCACGCTAAGGCCTTGGTGGCCGTTGGGTCGGGCAATGGGCAAGATGCGGCACTCGGGCTTGAGACGGAAATTGTCGCCTTAACAAACCCATACGCCGCCAACTTCGATCAGAACATGAGAATTGAAGTGCTCTATCAAGGCCAGCCGCGTGCGCAAGCGCAGGTTGAGATATTTGAACGCGCCCCAAGCGGTGCAGTTGCCGTCACACTTACGAAAACCGACGACATGGGTCGCGCCGTCATCAACACGCAACCAGGACACACTTACCTTCTGGACGCTGTCCTCTTGCGCGAACCGATGCGCGACGACGATGACATCGCCTGGGAAACCCTGTGGGCCGCGCTGACCTTCCAGGTGCCGCCGCGCTAAGGCGCTCTTGTTCTTCGCGAAAAAGCGGGTCAAGACGGCGAACATGGTACAGCCACCCGACATGATCTGCATCGGCAGCGTTCTATGGGACATCATCGGACGCGCACCGAGCGTAATGCGCCAAGGGTCAGACGTGCCCGGACGGATCACGCGCCTGCCTGGCGGGGTGGCACTGAACATTGCGATGACCCTCACGCGCTTTGGCCTGGAGCCTGCGCTTTTGACTTCAGTGGGCCGCGATGCGGACGGCGATGAACTGGTTGCAGCTTGTGCAGCTCGTGGGATGCGGACGGAGTACATTTACCGGTCTGAGGATCTTCCCACCGATATGTATATGGCGGTCGAAGGCGCGAATGGTCTCATCGCCGCAATTGCAGATGCACACTCTTTAGAGGCAGCTGGGGACAAAATCCTCGAACCCTTGTCGAATGGGCGCCTTGCAGATGCGGGTGCTCCTTACCGGGGCTCGGTTGCGCTCGACGGGAACCTGACGATCGAACTGTTATCGCAGTTGGCGCAGAGCCCACTTCTGGCCAAGTCGGATATGCGCATCGCTCCAGCGTCTCCGGGGAAGGCGGATCGGTTAAGCCCCTTTCTGCGCGCAGGGCGCGGCACACTTTACGTCAACCTCGAAGAGGCCGGCACGCTCTGTCATGAAGCTTTTTCGGACGCACGCGTGGCTGCGGAAACGCTGGTAAAGCGTGGCGCAGCGCGCGCGCTGGTGACGGATGGTGGCGATTTGGCGGCTGACGCGACCGGCGATGGCGTCCTCTGCGAGGAACCGCCAAAGGTTTTAGTCACGCGTGTCACAGGCGCGGGTGATACGTTTATGGCTGCCCATATCGCGGCCGAGCGGAATGGCGCGGACCGGAAAACCGCGCTCTCCCGAGCCCTGCGCGCGGCTGCCACCTATGTCTCTGGAGGGTCCCCAGAATGATCGAACGCGACATGTCGGAAGACGTTCAGGTGGCGTTGCGCCACGGGCAGGCGATTGTCGCCCTTGAAAGTACGATCATCACGCACGGCATGCCTTGGCCGCAAAATGCGGAGATGGCCGCGCAGGTTGAGGCAGATATCCGCGCGTGCGGGGCAACGCCAGCCACAATCGCAGTGCTTGACGGACGGTTGAAAATCGGACTGGAAACAGCCGAGCGCGACGCGTTGGCGCGGCATCCGAACCCGGCAAAGCTTTCGCGGGCGGACCTCGCAGTGTCGCTCGCGACGGGCCAAACCGGCGGAACCACTGTCGCAGCGACGATGATTGCCGCACATCTTGCTGGCATTTCAGTTTTTGCAACTGGTGGCATTGGCGGCGTACACATGGGGGCCGAACACAGCTTTGATGTGTCTGCCGACCTTCAAGAGCTGGCGCAAACACCGGTCAGCGTCGTGGCCGCGGGCGCAAAAGCGATATTGGACGTTCCCAAGACACTCGAAGTATTGGAAACCTTAGGCGTTCCCGTCATCGCCGTCGGCCAAGATACCTTTCCCGCCTTTTGGTCCCGGCACTCTGACTTGGCTGCGCCGCTGCGGTTGGATGATCCGGCGGAGATCGCGAAATCCCATGTGCTGCGCGCCGCCTTGGCCCTTCCAGGCGGGCAATTGATCGCAAACCCGATTCCGGTCGCAGACGAGATTCCCGCCGAGATCCTCGCTCCCATCATTCACCAAGCCCAAACTGAAGCGACCGCACAAGGCATTGGCGGCAAGGCTGTAACGCCGTTTCTGCTCAACCGGATCTTTGAGTTGACGCAAGGCCGTTCGCTGAGCGCCAACATAGCACTCGTGCGTAACAACGCCCGCTTGGCCGCGAAGATCGCTAAAGAAATCATCACTCTTTCGCGTTAACGCAGTGCGGTCCAGTACGGCCCATTGCCGTTCTCGACCAAACACCTTACGTAACCCAAGCAGCGGCGACGAAGACGACAGGCTTAATGAATACCCCCTTTGACCCCAAAGAGCCTCCGCGCCCTGGCACGATTGCAGGCTTGAGGGCATCATTCTTGACGGGGCTGGTAGTTGTGGCCCCCGTCGGACTGACCATTTGGCTTATCTGGACGGTTGTCGGCTGGGTGGACGGCTTTGTTCTGCCCCTCGTGCCAGCGGCTTGGCAGCCCGAGGCAATCGTGAATGCTTGGGTCGGCAATGATGATCCGCGCAGTGACGACTGGATCCGCGTAAACATTCGCGGTGTCGGCGTTGTCGTCTTTCTGATCTTCACCGTAATGATCGGCTGGATGGCCAAGGGCATCATCGGCAGATCTTTGATTCGCTTTGCGGAAAGCCTGGTGGAGCGCACACCAGTGGTGCGGTCGATCTATTCGGGCATCAAACAGATTTCCGAGACGGTCTTTGCCCAATCAGACCGCAACTTTGAACGCGCCTGCTTGGTGCAATACCCGCGCAAAGGCATATGGGCGGTCGGTTTTATCTCGACCACGGCCAAGGGCGAAGTGCTTGAGAAAGCCGACACGCATGGTCAACTTTTGTCTGTCTTCGTGCCGACAACGCCCAACCCAACCTCAGGCTTTCTGCTTTTCTTTCCCAAGGAGGACGTCGTGGAGTTGGACATGTCTATTGAGGACGCCGCCAAACTGGTGATTTCTGCTGGGCTCGTGTATCCCAACGGCAAAGACGGCACTGACGCGCTGCCGGACGAGCGTTAAGAGAACATCGCGCGCAGATCGACTGAGCTTTCCACGTTCAATTTGGTCCAATGCGCCTTCAAAAACTCGTGCGCAGCCGCGCGACCCGCCTCTTTGAGCCGCAGGATTAGGCTCGCATTCGGCACAACCTTTGTCGCAACGCTCAGATCATTCATCAGATCATCATCGGCGATCATATGCACCAAGACGCGCGACATTTGCCCTTCTTGCATGGTGCCGTCTTCCAAGAGCCGCTGGACAAAATCAATAGCGCGCAGTTCGCGCAACAGCGAAGAGTTGAAGCTTATCTCGTTGATTCTATTTTGAATCTGCTGCGGCGAAATCGGTACCTCTTCGCGCTCTAGCGGGTTGATGTTCACGACAATCAAATCGTCGGGCAAACTGCGATCAAAGAGCGGATAGAGTGCTGGGTTGCCGGTGTACCCGCCATCCCAGAACGCTTCTGTCCGTCCCGTTTCAGCATCATAAAGTTCCACCGCCTGAAAGAGTGTCGGCAAACAGGCAGACGCCATGATCGCTTCTTTAGAGATGTCACTGCCGCGAAAGACGCGGATCTTGCCGTTCCGCACGCGGGTCGCACAGACAAAAAAGGCGGGTCCTTGGTCCGCGCAGACGCATTCGAAATCGAACTTCGCCACAATCGGGTCGAGCGGATTGGCGTAAAGCGGACCCCACGCATAGGGCGACACCATGCGGCTCCACGCCTCGCCAAAGACGTAGGCGGGCGAATACTCCAGGCTGCGGCTGATCACGCGTGGGGAAAAGGGCTGCATCCAAGCCGAAAACGCGTCGCCTTGGCTGCCCATCACCTGGTCCCAAAGCCAATCAAGGTTCGCCTTCGCCCCATCGCGTCCATCGGTGACCCAGCCCGACTTTAACGCAGCACCGTTCAAAGCTCCCGCAGAGGTGCCGGAAATCCCGGCAATTTCTAGGTCGTCTTCCTCTAACAAGCGGTCAAGCACGCCCCACGTGAACGCGCCATGCGCACCGCCCCCTTGAAGCGCCAGGTTGACCGCCTTATTGGGCATCAGATCGCCGTCCAGCCGCCATCGACCGAAATGGTCGTGCCGGTGATTTGTGCGGCGGCATCCGAGCACAAAAACGCAGCCGTGCCACCCATCTGCTCGGTCGTCGCAAACTCTTTCGACGGCTGGCGCGTCAACATCACCTCGCGGATCGCCGTTTCGCGGTCCATATTGTATTGCTTCATCGTGTCGGGGATCTGCGCCTCAACCAACGGGGTCAGCACATATCCGGGGCAGATCGCATTACAGGTGATCGGCTCTTCCGCTGTTTCAAGCGCAGTCACTTTCGTCAGCCCCACGACCCCATGCTTGGCCGCAACATAGGCCGACTTATAGGGCGACGCGGTCAGCCCGTGGGCCGACGCTACGTTGATCACCCGGCCCCATCCCCGCGCGCGCATCGTCTCAAGCGCTGCCGCCGTGGTGTGAAAGGCCGACGACAAGTTGATCGCGATAATGGCATCCCATTTGGCCGCCGGGAACTCTTCGAGCGGCGCCACATGCTGAATGCCTGCATTGTTGATCAGAATATCGCAGCCATCCGCCACCAGCGCGCGGCAATCCTCGCCCTTGGACATGTCCGCTTGCTTATAGATCGCCGTCACACCGGTTTCAGCGGCAATTTCGGCGGCAATAGCGTGGTCTTCGTCCCGATCCGTGAACGAATTCAGGACAACGTCAGCGCCCGCGCGTGCAAGCTCCCAAGCCATGCCCAGGCCAATGCCCGAGTTCGATCCAGTGATGACGGCTGTCTTTCCGGCTAACGATATTTCAAATGCCATGTCGGTCTAAACCTTCACTTATGTTGCGCTGCAGCATTCTTCGCATGCTTATCGCGCACGCAACATCGAAATCTCACCCGAAACCTGAAATAACTCAGTCTTTACCGATTGGGGATAAGCTCTGGCTCGCAACCTTCGGAGACAAATCCATGAAAATTCTTATGAAAGCCGCAGCTGTCTTGGCAATGACAGCCGTACCAGCATTTGCAGCGCCGCCTGCCGCACTCGTCGACTATGTCGCAGAAAATGCACCGACTTGGCTCTCTGACCCCGTGGTCATTGGCGCGATCCAAGCGCAAAACGCGGATCACGCGAACTTAGACCAAAGCGCTATCGATGCGATGGACCAGCAATGGCGCAGCGAGTTGGATGGCGCCAGCGGCGACATGGTTCAAACAGTCATGGCTAAACCCGTTTCGCAGTACCTGGGAAGCCTCGTGACAGACACACAAGGCCGGGTCAGAGAGGTTTTTGTGATGGATGAGCACGGCCTGAATGTCGGTCAGTCGGGTGTCACATCGGACTTCTGGCAGGGCGACGAAGCAAAATTCCAAGAGACATTTCCAAAAGGTGCTGACGCCATCCACGTCTCGGACATCGAGTTTGATGAAAGCGCCCAAGCCTATATTTCGCAAGTGTCCCTGCCCGTCATCGAGCCAGAATCAGGTGCCGTTATTGGGGCAGTAACCTTCGGTATTGACGCAGGCCAGTTTTAATCCGCGTTCGGCTTGAGGACGGAAAAAGTCCGAAGCTGCGTAGTGTTGAAGGTCAAAGCGCCCTGGCGACGGGGCGCTTTTTTTTGCCGCAAAGCAGCGACAAAAAAAACGCCAGCACGAAGCTGGCGTTAAGTTATTGAGGCAGGTTTCATACAGGCAAGAAACCTATCGAGCAGTGGCACCTTTATAAGCGCACTCTCGCGGGAAGTCCAAGTTAAAAGTTTGATAATGCTGAGAACCCCGGCTAGCCTTTTCATCAAGAAAACAAGGCAGGTCGAGGATTGTTCACGATATGGATGTTCATTTTTTCCAGAGTTTGACGCGAAAGCTCAAGGGTTTGGCCGCTGCGGGCGCGTTGATTCTGTCAAGCCCCAGCGCGTTTGCAGAATCGGGGCACGGAATTGCGATGTATGGCGCGCCAGCACTTCCGGCGGGTTTTGCTGCCCTACCTTACGCAAATCCAGACGCGCCTAAGGGGGGGCGAATCGTCCTGGGCAATACGGGCGGCTTTGACAGCCTCAATCCGTTCATTCGCAAAGGCACTGTGCCTTGGCAGCTCAGGTTCTTGACTCATGACGCGCTGATGGGGCGGTCTTGGGACGAACCTTTCAGTCTTTACGGCGTTTTAGCCGAGCGTATTGAAACGCCCGAGGACCGGTCTTGGGTCGAGTTTACGCTGCGCGAGGAGGCTGCGTTTTCGGATGGCGCGCCTGTGACGGTCGAGGATGTTCTATGGTCCTACGAGACATTGGGCACTGTGGGACATCCACGTTATCATGGGCTGTGGCGCAATATCGCCAGTGCGGAACAAACAGGGCCGCGCAGCGTCAAGTTCACATTCAACGGCGACAATCGCGAGCTTGCTTTGATTGCCGGCATGCGCCCGATCCTGCAAAAAGCGCAGTGGGCGGGCAAAGACATTGCCGAAGCAGGGATCGCCGACATTCCCGTGGGCGCAGGGCCCTACGTCATCGACAGCTACGAGGCGGGCCGCCGTGTCACGCTGAAACGCAACCCGGATTACTGGGGCAATGACCTGAATTTCCGCCAAGGCACGCATAACTTTGATGAGATCGTGATCGATTTCTATGGCGACGCCACTGTGCTCTTCGAGGCGTTCAAGGCAGGCGATATTTCGGCAGTGCGCGAGTTCAACGCGGAAGTCTGGGCCAGCCAGTATGATTTCCCCGCCATTGACCAAGGCGATGTGGTCAAGACCGAGATCTTCAACCAAAAGCCCTCCGGGATCACCGGGTTCGCGATGAACACACGTCGCCCGGCGTTGGCCGATTGGCGTGTGCGCGAGGCGCTGATCCTGGCGTTCAACTTCGAATACATCAACGAAACGCTCACCGGCGGGCGGCAACCGCGCATTACCTCTTACTTCAGCGGCTCGATCCTCGCGCCCGAACCGGGCCCCGCAACCGGCTTGGTGGCAGAGCTGTTGGAGCCTTATAAAGACACGCTCTTGCCCGGCACAGTGGACGGCTATGAACTGCCCGTTTCAGATGGCTCTGTGCGTAACCGGGCCAATATCGCGAAGGCCATCACGCTTTTGTCTGAGGCCGGGTTTGAGGCGAAAGACGGTGTGATGACCGGCCCAGATGGCCCCCTGACGCTCACCGTGCTGATCGACAAGAATAAGCGCAATGACCTGGCCATCGCCGACATTTACCAACAGGGGCTGGAGCGGCTGGGCGTCACGCTGGATATTGAGCGGGTGGACAATGCCCAATTCGTCGAACGCTCTGCCGCGTTTGACTACGACCTGATCAGCTACCGTCGCGCTGTGTCGCTGAGCCCCGGCAACGAACAGAAGTTCTATTGGGGTGTCGACAGCGCCGATCAGGAAGGCGGGCGCAACCTTGCGGGCATTCGCGAGCCCGCGATTGACGCGATGATCGACACGATGCTTGCAGCAAGTGATCGCGCGACCTTCACCGCCGCCGTCCGCGCGATGGACCGCATTCTGATCGCGGGCCGATATGTGATCCCCTTCTCGCGCTATGATCGCGACCGGATCGCCCATGTCGCACAGATGCAAAAGCCGGACTACATCCCGATCTACGGCGATGGGCCGTTCTACATGCCGCAAAATTGGTGGTGGCAAGAGTGACCTTCGGCGCGCATCGTCGCAAACCTGTTACACAGACCGCCTAACGCGACGCGACGACCACAGTAACGATCTGCGCGTTTTAACTGCAGACGCTCTAGGTCGAAGTTTTTTGCCCAAAGCAGTTTGGGCCTCGGGAGGTTTGAATGGAGTTAACGGCGCGCAAATTGGCGGCTGAGGGTCTAGGGACCGCGCTTTTGCTGATCGGGGTGGTCGGGTCTGGCATCATGGGCGAAACGCTTGCGGGTGGGAATGTGGCCATCGCGCTCTTGGCCAATGCCATTGCGACGGGTTGCATGCTCTATGTGATCATCACAACGCTGGGCCCCCTCTCTGGCGCGCATTTCAACCCGGCGGTGACCTTAGCGTTTTACCTACGGGGCGACATATCTGCACCAGGGGCGGGGGCCTATGTGGCAGTTCAGATTCCGTGTGCAATCCTAGGGGTCTGGGCCGCGCATCTCATGTTTGACATGAATATCTTGCAGACCTCGACCACGATGCATCGGACAGGTGGTGCGCAGTGGTTTTCGGAAATTGTTGCCACGCTCGGGCTGCTCTTCGTGATCTTTGGCGGGCTGCGATCGCGGCCCGAGGCCGTGCCGACCCTCGTCGCGCTCTACATCACTGGCGCCTATTGGTACACTTCGTCGACCAGCTTTGCGAACCCAGCCGTCACCATCGCGCGTGGGTTTTCCGACACGTTCGCGGGCATTTTTCCAGGGCACATCGCGGCCTTTATCGCGGCACAGATCGTGGCGGTTGGCCTGGCCCACGTGATTTTAAGGTGGCTCTTTACGGAGGATTAACCGTCAGCGCGCATCCTTCCCGGAGATACCCGAGATTGGAGAGCGCATGGACCTGACCCAAATTCTTCGCAACTGGCCCCTTTGCAAAGCCGCGTTAGAGCGGACCTATCCGCAGTTTTCCTTCCCAGATATGCCGCCTGCCAGAGACGATCTGCTGCTCGCGTTTGAGGGGCTTGCCGTCATGCATGACCTGACCTGCGCGGAACTGGTCGAGACGCTGCATGATGCGTGTTTGACAACACCTGAACCGGCTGAAGGACAGGCCGCAGCCTAAGCCAGCGATGTGACCCAAAGAATGGTCGCATCTTCCTGACTGGTCGAGATCACGTTGTGGCCCATCGTAGCGTCATAATAGGCGCTGTCGCCGCGCCGCATATCAATCGGCTCGTAATACTCGGTGTAAAGCCGGATGACGCCGGTCAGAACATACAAGAACTCTTCGCCCCCGTGGCGCACCCAACCGTCAAACTCTTCCACAGACCGCGCACGCACCCGCGCGCGGTAGGGAAGCATCTGCTTTTTGGTCAGTTGCTCGGCCAAAAGCTCGTGTTCGTACGTCACGGTCGTAACGGCGTTGCCTTCGCCCGACGATGTGACCGCCATGCGCCCGCCCACTTGGCCTTGATCGGGCGGCGTGAAAAGCTGCGGGACCGAAATCTCAAGCCCGATAGCCAGCTTTTTGAGGGCCTCGTAAGTTGGGGACATTTGCCCGTTTTCGATCTTCGACAGGGTCGACCGGGCCAGACCCGCCTGTTTGGCCGCCTGTTCCAGCGTCCAATCGCGGGCTTTGCGCAGGTCGCGCACGCGCGCACCAAGGTCCAGAGGTGCGGCTAAATCTGTACCGCCGCCCTCGCGCGCAATTCGAATTAGGGATTTGGGATCGGATTGTTGCATGACCAAGGCGTTCTCGCAGGCGCGCGGCAAACTTGCAAGGCGGGGGGCACTCGGTTAGGCGAAAGAAATGACAGCTGTTTTTGACGAAGGCGCTTTTGCGCCTTGCCCGGCCCCGTTCAATATGGCGGCGCATGTTTTGCGCTATGCGATGGAATATGCTGACAAAACCGCTCTTGAGATTGTGTCGCGCAAAGGCGAGCGGCGCATCACTTACGCCGAACTCAACGCGCGCACCCGCAGTATCGCGACTGGGTTCCAACACATGGGGCTCAAGCCTGGGGACCGTGTTCTTTTGCGCCTGGGCAATAGGCTCGAAACACCGCTGGCCTATCTCGCGGCTATAGCCGTCGACATGATCCCAGTTCCAACCTCTGCCCAGCTGTCCGAGGTCGAAACGGCTCAGATCATCCGGGCCCTCAACCCAGCACTGATTTTGAGCGAAGCAGGCGTGCCCTGCCCAGACCACCCCGCCCGCCGTGATGTCCAAATTCTAGAGGAAATGGCTGACCTGGCGCCGGCCGACTTTGTCGTCGGAGACCCAGAGCGTCCCGCCTACATCGTGTTCACATCCGGCACCTCAGGAACACCGCGCGCCGTCGTCCATGCCCATCGCGCAATCTGGGCACGGCAAATGATGATCACGGATTGGTATGATTTGCGCGTGTCTGACCGCTTGTTACACGCCGGTGCCTTCAATTGGACCTACACAATGGGTACGGGCCTCATGGACCCTTGGAGCATTGGCGCCACAGCCCTCATCCCCGATCCAGCGGTCGCCATTCCCGAGCTTGCAGATCTCATGGAGGCGTCCTCGGCCACAATCTTTGCAGCTGCGCCAGGCGTTTATAGAAAGATGTTAAAGCCCGACCAACGAGTGGTAGCGCAACACTTGAGACACGGACTATCGGCTGGCGAAGCTATGTCGCCCGCAGTGCGCGATATGTGGACGTCCGCAACCGGCCGCCCTGTCTTTGAAGCGTTCGGCATGTCGGAGTGTTCAACTTTCATTTCCGGCGCCGCGCGAAAACCGGCAACGCCGCCCGCGATGGGCGCACCACAAAAAGGACGCCGCGTGGCAATCTTGGACGACGACGGGCATCCAGTTGCGCATAACACACCGGGCATTATTGCCGTTCACCGTCAAGATCCGGGCCTGATGCTTGGCTATCTCGATGCGCCATCGGAAACGGCTGACCGCTTTCAACAAGACTGGTTTCTCACCGGTGACCTTGGCGCGATGCGTGAAGATGGGCAGATTACCTATTTGGGGCGCGCAGATGACATGATGAATGCCGGCGGTTATCGCGTTTCACCTGTAGAGGTCGAAGCAGCTTTTGCTGGCCTCGCCGGGCTCGACGCGGTTGCGGTCACAGAAGTGGAGGCCAAGGCAGACGCACGGATCATTGTTGCATTTTACACTGGGCCCAACGTTCTTGACCCGGCCCTGCTGCAATCGCACGCATCCACTACACTTGCGCGTTACAAGCAGCCCCGCGCCTATGTACATGTGCCTGAGCTGCCCGTAGGGCCAAATGGAAAACTCAAACGCAAAAGCCTTGCCGCCTATTGGAGCTTGCAATGATCCGTCTTGATATCCTCTCCGATCCAATCTGCCCCTGGTGCTTCATCGGCAAAACACATTTGGACAACGCCCTCGCGCAACGCCCTGATCATCCGTTTGCGATCGAATGGCACCCTTTTCAGCTGAACCCAGACATGCCCAAAGGCGGTATGGATCGTCGCGCCTATCTGGAGGGTAAGTTTGGTGGCAAAGAGGCCGCCGTACGTGCCTATGCACCCGTCGTCGAGCATGCCGGCCAAGCGGGCCTTGCCATCGACTTCGAAGGTATGAAGCGCACGCCAAACACCATTGATGCGCACCGCTTAATCCAATGGGCAGGCGTCGAAAACAAACAAACAGACGTGGTTGACGCGCTGTTTCAGGCGTATTTTGTGGATGCACGTGATATCGGCGATCCGGATGTCTTGGCGGATGTTGCTGACACAAGCGGCATGGACGCGGCCGTCATACGCCGCCTTCTACAGTCGGACGCAGACCGCAAGGAAATCTCTGAACGCGACGCGCGCGCGCGCAGTATGGGCGTTTCATCTGTTCCAACATTTATCGTTGATGGAAAGCACGCTGTTCCCGGCGCGCAACCGCCCGATCTTTGGCTCAAAGTCATCGATGAACTGATGGAAAACGCCCCAAACACAGCCGCAGCGTCCTGACGCAACGCCAGGCAATCGCGCGAAAAAAGATGACCCTGGTTGCAATTGACGCCAAAAAGCGTCTTTTGCGCTTTTCGACGTTCTCAACTTATGGTTAGCGTCAAACCATGAGCCACGTGCCCCCAACGTCCGACACACCACAACAGCGCATGAGCCAAGGTGAATTCATCGCTTTGATCGCAATGATGTTTTCCATCATTTCGTTTTCGGTCGATAGTTTGCTGCCTGCCTATCCGCTGATAACGGCGGAGCTTGGCGCGGACACGTCGGTTCATTTGCTCATCACCATTTTTATGGCCGGATTGGCGATTGGCACATTTGTGGCGGGCCCGATGTCGGATGCAATCGGGCGCAAACCGACAGTCTACATTGGCGCGGCACTGTTTATCGGCTCGGGACTTGTTGCGTGGCAAGCACAGAGTTTTGAGGTGTTGCTGGCCGCACGGGCCGTGCAAGGTTTAGGCGCAGCGGGTCCGCGCGTGGTGTCACTTGCGATGGTACGTGACCTTTATGAGGGCAACAAAATGGCGCGCATCTTGTCGTTCGCGATGATCATTTTCACGCTCGTTCCGACATTCGCCCCGGCGCTCGCCGCGTTCTTACAGGACGTCTTCGGATGGCGGTTCATCCTCCTCGCCATCACCGCATTTGCAATTGTTTCCTTGGTTTGGCTGGCCGCACGCTTTGTCGAATCGCATCCGCCGAGTGCGCGACGTCCATTTCGGTTTGCAGAGTTGGCAGACGCCACGCGAGAGGTCTTTACCCACCCTGTGGTGCGCTTGGCCGTGTTTGCCCAAACTGCTGCCATGGGGATCATTTTTGGCCTGATCGTGCAGATGCAGCCAATTTATGACGACACCTATGGGCGCGCAGACACGTTCCCATATTGGTTGGGCGCCATCGCTTTGGTTTCGGCCGCATCGACCAGCTTGGCCAATGCCGTTCTTGTCGAACGACTTGGAATGCGCTTCATGGTGACGGTGGGTCTGCTTGGGCAAGTCATCTGCGCCGTCGCCGCGGCAGCCGCAATCTGGCAGATGCCCCAGATCGGGTTTGGGGTCTTTGTTGTCTGGCAATTCATGGTCATTTGGCTCACCGGGCTGTGCATTGGCAATCTGAATGCAATCGCGTTGGAGCCGATGGGCCACATAGCTGGCTTGACGGCCTCGATCACCGGAGCTTTTGCGACGATTGGTGCCGCGGTCGTCGCAAGCGTTGTTGGGCGCCTTTTCGACGGAACAGCGCTGCCTCTGATCTTGTCTATTGGAGTTTTGGGTTGTTTTGGGCTCGCGGCAATCTTGCATATGGGCCCGCAACCGGTCGAGCAAACTTAAGAAGAACGCCTAAGCTTTGGCGCGTTTCTTTTCAGCGACAACCTTTTCCGCAAGATCGCGCGCGATCGCGAAGGCACCTTTGATCTTATCGGCATCTTTCTTCCAGTCCCGGCGGACGACAATTTTATTGTCTTTGACCTTGGCCAGCCCGCGTTGGTCCTGAATGAACTCCACAAGTCCTTGCGGCGACGCGAACTTGTCGTTGTGGAACTGCAACGTGGCGCCCTTCGGCCCCCCATCCAGCTTTGCAATGCCCGCCTTGCGGCACATCGCTTTGATCCGAACGACCAGCATCAGCGTGTTTACCTCGCGGGGCAGTGCGCCAAACCGGTCGATCAACTCTGCTGCAAACCCTTCGAGCTCTACTTTGGTCGAGAGTGCGCTGAGACGCCTATAAAGACCCAAACGCACATCTAGGTCCGGCACGTAGTCTTCGGGGATCAGAACAGGCACACCGAGGTTGATCTGCGGCGCCCATTGATCGTCTGAGACCGCGAGCCCCTCCATTTCGCCCGCTTTAATTTTGGCAATCGCCTCCTCCAGCATCGACTGGTAAAGCTCAAACCCAACGTCGCGCATCTGCCCGGATTGCTCTTCGCCCAGAAGGTTCCCCGCCCCCCGTATGTCGAGGTCTTGGCTCGCCAACGTAAACCCAGCCCCCAAGGTGTCGAGCGAACCGAGAACCCGCAGCCGCTTTTCAGCCGTAACAGTGAGCTTTGTGCGAGGCTTCGTTGTCAGATAGGCAAACGCACGGGTCTTCGAGCGCCCGACACGGCCCCTGATCTGATAGAGTTGGGCCAGTCCGAACATATCAGCGCGATGCACCACCATTGTGTTCGCAGTTGGAATGTCGAGACCAGATTCAACAATTGTGGTGGCCAGAAGCACGTCAAACTTGCCATCGTAGAACGCGTTCATGCGATCATCGAGCGTACCTGCTGCCATCTGGCCATGCGCCACGACATAGGTCAGCTCTGGCAGTTGAGCCTTTAGAAACTCTTCGATTTCAGGTAGATCACTGATCCTCGGCACAACATAAAAGCTTTGCCCACCCCGATAATGTTCGCGCAAGAGCGCCTCGCGGATGGTAACCGCATCAAATTCGCTGACATAGGTGCGGATTGCCAGTCGATCGATGGGCGGCGTGCCGATAATTGACAGATCCCGAACACCCGACAGCGACAACTGCAACGTCCGCGGAATTGGCGTGGCTGTCAGCGTCAGAACATGAATGTCCGACCGGAGTTGTTTCAATCGTTCTTTGTGGGTCACGCCAAAGCGCTGTTCTTCATCGACAACCAACAGCCCCAGGTTATTAAACTTCACCCCTTTGGCCAAAAGCGCATGCGTGCCAACGACGATATCGACCGTTCCTACCTCCATACCTTTTTTGGTTTCCGCCGCTTCCTTTGCGCCCACAAAACGCGACAACTGCCGGACGTGCACCGGAAACCCCCGAAAGCGTTCAGAAAAACTCTTTGCGTGTTGGCGCGCCAGTAGAGTTGTGGGCGCGATCACGGCGACCTGGACACCGGACATCGCCGCGACAAAGGCCGCACGCATCGCCACTTCCGTCTTTCCGAAGCCGACATCTCCACAAATAAGTCGATCCATCGGGCTGCCGGCGGTCATATCCGACATGACATCGCCAATCGCACGCAACTGATCGTCCGTCTCCTCGTATGGAAACCGCGCGGCAAACGCATCCCACATGCCGGGCGGCGGCTCCAAGATGGGCGCACGGCGCAGCGCACGTTCGGCGGCCACCCGAATAAGCCGGTCCGCCATTTCGCGGATGCGCTCCTTCAGCTTCGCCTTTTTCGCCTGCCACGCACCACCGCCCAGTCGGTCAAGCAACCCCTCTTCGTGCCCGTATCGACTGAGCAATTCGATGTTTTCGACGGGAAGGTAAAGCTTTGCGGCCTCCGCATACTCGATCGTTAAGCACTCATGGGCGGCACCGGCGGCTGTGATCACTTCCAGACCATGAAAGCGACCAATGCCATGATCCACATGCACAACAAGATCGCCAGGGCTGAGGCTTTGAGTCTCGGTCAGGAAGTTTTCCGCGCGACGCCGCTTTTTCGGTTGGCGGATCAAACGATCACCCAGCACATCTTGTTCTGATATGACCGTTAGACTGTCCGTCTCAAAGCCATGCTCCAAGGCCCAAACCGCCAAATACAGTCCGCGCGGCCCAAGCCGTGTCCCATCCGTGATGGGGATCGCTTCGGCGAGGCCCTCGTCTTCGATCAGTCCCGACAGCCTTTCACGCGCACCCTCCGAGTAAGAGGCCACGACGACCGGCCCAACTTCAAGCTTCGCTTGAATATGCTGCGCGAGAGAACCGAAAAGACTGATATTTTCTTGTTGCCGTTCGGGCGAGAAGTTGCGGCCAATCCGTCCACCCGTGTCGATCACGCCAGGTCCGGTCGGCTGCGGCAACGGCGCGAACTGCAGCATCCGTCGGTCGGCCACAGCCCTGTCCCAGGCGTCTGCATCCAAGTAGAGACCATCCGGTTTGCTCGGCTTATAGACCGTGTCCATCGCGCCCTTTTGTGACATGGCATGGACACGCGTTTCGTACTGATCTTGAACACTCTCCCACCGTGCGAGCCGTGCCGCAGCGACCTGATCATCCAGCGTCACCGTGGCCTGCGGGATATAGTCAAACACCGTTTCAAGCCGGTCGTAAAAGAGCGCAAGCCAATGCTCTGCCCCTTGATGTTTGCGCCCGGCGCTCACCGCCTCATAAAGCGGATCATCCGATCCGGCCGCGCCAAATTCCAAACGGTAGTTTTGCCGAAACCGTGTAATCGCCGCTTCATCCAGGATCACTTCGCTCACAGGGGCCAAGTCAATGACCTCAAGCGCCTCAACTGTGCGCTGTGTGACCGGGTCAAACCGCCGCGCCCCATCTAGAACGTCCCCAAAAAGATCAAGCCGCACAGGGCCCAAATCGCCGGGCGGATAAATGTCAATGATCCCGCCGCGAATGGCGTAGTCACCTGGCTCCATGACTGTCGGGGCTTGGGTAAAGCCCATACGCACAAGAAACGCGCGCAAGGCTTTTTCGTCCACCCGCGAACCCACGCGCGCCGAGAAGGCCGCCTGTCGCAGCAGGTCCCGCTCTGGCACACGCTGCGTAGCCGCGTTGAGCGTCGTTAACACCACATAACGGTTCGGCATACCATGCAGCAGGGCTGCCAGACTCGCCATTCTCTGCGCCGAGATGTCCGCATTGGGTGACACCCGGTCGTAGGGAAGGCAATCCCAACTGGGAAAAACGAGGACGGGCATATCTGGCGCAAAAAACCGCAACGCGGCCTGCATCGCGGCAAGACGCTTATCGTCGCGCGCAATGTGCAAAACGGGGCCATTTTGCGCCTCGCGCAGAACCAATTGCGCATCGACCCCTTCGGGGGTGCCGGAAACGGTTATGTGCTGCATTCTAGACATCGGAGGCCGGGCTTTGGACACCTCTCAGGGCGAAGTCAAGCGCCTAGAGCGCTCCAAACGACAAGTTTTGGTACATGCCCCAAAGCGCGGTTACGAAGATCGAAATCACGCCGATAAGCTGTGTATACAGCCGGTGACGCATCAACTGCGCCTGCAGCGCTTCGCCCGCAAGTCCGTGACCTGCAATAACCTCGCAAGTCCAAAGGCTTAGCGCACCAAGGATCGACATTGGCAGCACCAACAAGAACACCGCTTGTGCGAATTCTACGCCGTAAACGAAACCCAAAAGCGCCAGACCGGTCAGAAAGAAGCACCCGAACCCCAAAAGCCAAAGCCCCGACACATGCGCAATATAGAGCAAACGGTTGGTATTAACGCGGACAATGTCTTCCAGGTCGATCGCGGCCTGTCCCCCATTGCGCCGCGCGCGGACGATCAAGTCGTAGGGCACGCCAATTACATAGTGGCTGGCCGTCGACCACAACACCGCCAGCGCAATCCAGAACCATAGGTTCGAAAAGGAACGCATGTCGATGAGTTCAAAAATCGTTTGGTAAAAGTCCAAGGCAGCGGGCTCTTTCAGATGTCTTCGGCCCCTTTAGCCGGGCGCGCGTCCGAATGGTAGAGCGAGGGTTGAGCCAGATGCGAAACCGTGGCACTTCTGAAACTGTAACGTATAGTTGACAGGTCTGACATGCGCCCTACTCTCGCCCACACCCCCGCCACACGCCTTCGCCGCACAAAGTCCTCGCCCGGATTGCGCGCGCTGGTCAGGCAATCGAGCTTGGAGGTTGGCGATCTGATCTGGCCCGTTTTTGTTCGTCAGGGCGAAGGCGTTGAAGAACCGATTGCTTCAATGCCCGGTGTCGTGCGGCGATCTGTGGACAAGATTGCCGCAGCAGCCGAGCAGGCTGCTGATCTTGGCATCCCGGCGATGTGTATTTTTCCGTATACCGAACAAGCCGACCGTACCGAAGACTGCGCTGAGGCCTGGAGCCCAGAAAATCTCACAAACCGGGCCACGCGCGCGATCAAAGCGGCTGTGCCAGAGATGGTCGTTATGACGGACGTCGCGCTTGATCCATACAACATCAACGGTCACGACGGCTTTGTCGAAAACGGTGTGATCGTGAATGACCGCACCGTGGAGGCGCTGGCCAGAATGGCTGTGGCGCAAGCTGACGCAGGGGCCGATATCATTGGCCCGTCAGATATGATGGATGGGCGGATCGGCGCGATCCGGACCGCTCTGGAAGCCGCCGACCACCAAAACGTTGCGATCCTGAGCTACTCGGCCAAATACGCGAGTGCGTTTTATGGGCCGTTTCGCGATGCGGTTGGTGCATCCGGGGCACTGACTGGTGACAAAAAGACCTACCAAATGGACCCCGCCAATTCCGACGAAGCGCTGCGACTGATCGAGCGGGATCTCCGCGAAGGCGCTGACATGATCATGGTCAAGCCGGGTATGGCGTATTTGGATATTTGTCGCCGGGCCAAAGACGCGTTCGGCGCGCCGACGTTCGCCTACCAAGTGTCCGGCGAGTACGCAATGATGCAGGCGGCTGTACAGAACGGATGGCTGGACCATGATAAAGTGATGATGGAGAGCCTCATGGCGTTCAAACGGGCTGGATGCGACGGGATATTGACGTATTTTGCCCCGGCTGCGGCGCGATTGATGAACTAGGCCAGCATACCAGGCGTCTCAGGACGGGTCACGTCGCTTGACTCCCCTGGCACGTGACACTCTGACCTTTTTTCGGTAGTCTGCACGCAAGACCGGGGAACCGGCTTGAGCGCAACAAAATGTACAGGCGGTTACATGAAACAGAAGCTTTGGTCGCGGCGCGCCGCGATGACGACAGTTATGATGGGTCCGGTCGCTCTGGCGGCTTGCGGCAATGGGATTGGCGGCCAAGGGGCTGCAACAATCGATGCGCGGGTCGATGCCACGCTTGCAGAAATGTACAGGCTTTATCCTAACACAGTTTCGCTAAGCCAGAAGGCGAACGGTCTTCTTGTGATGCCTCTCGTCACAGAAGCCGGCCTCGGCATCGGCGGCGCCTACGGACGCGGCGCGTTGCGCGTCGGCGAAACCACCGTTGACTACTACTCGCTCGTGCGTGGGTCCGGCGGTCTTCAGTTTGGCGCGCAGCAATATGCGCATGTTTTGTTTTTTATGACAGATCAGGCGCTCACGGATTTCCGCACATCTTCGGGATGGGCGGCAGGCGCGGACCTTGAATATGTGTTTTCGGACTTGGGCGACAGTCTCACCGCTGAAACAACGACCGTATTGGCACCTGTCCTGGCTGCCGTGTTTGGACGCGCAGGTATCCGGGTCGGTGCGACCTTGGAAGGCGCAAAATATACACGCATCATACCCTGACGCGCGGAAACCGAAGATCACAAACGGCGTTGGATGACCTTCGCCGTTTGACTTTTGCAGTGACCTCAGCGCGACGCCTACGCTGACAATGCCATTTTTGGTACGGACAAATACGCGCGCTGGACCTCTTCGCCGCGCGACAGGATGCGGTCCACAGCCGACTGGATCTCATCGAAGTTTTCGCCCAGCGATGTTTGTGCATCCGCTAGACGGTTAACGATTTCATCAAGCCCTGCATGTTCACCATCAAACTTGGAGCGCTCGATTTTGCACATGATACGTGTCAACTCGAGACCGGACATCATACGCTGCATATCTCGGCACTGCCCACCGAACCGTCGGACCTTGTCCAACAAAGATCGAATTTCTTGCAACGAATCTTCTGTGTATGTGGTCGAGAGTTTGTGCAGACTTTCGAGCTCAAACTCTTTATTACCAGGCACTTGATCGTTTTCAGCAGAGTACAGTTTGTATAGTTCTTCCAGTAGACTGCTGGTGCATGTTTTGAACATAGCTGCGCGGATTGACTCGGCACCAACCGCGCTATCGCGGCTAAATCTGCTTAGATTTTCTTCTAATGTCTGCGTCATCTGGCGATGATTGCTAGAAATGACACTGATCGGGCCATCGCTGCCCTCAAGTCGACCAGCCTGCAGGCGCATGTTGTAAGGGATCTGATGCGTTTGACGGAACGTGGTCTCGACTTTTCGAGCGTGTGTTTCCAATTGGCGCACGGCGGCAAACATCTCCGCCAGTTTGTCCGCCGCCATATTGACGGGCCGGTTCAGGCCTTCGTTTCGCGCAGCCGCTTCCTCGCGCAAGGAAAACGCGACAAACTCGGTGTAGTCGGAGAAGCCCAACTCTTCGACAAAGGCCTCAATCTGCGCCGCACTGTCTTCGGCGCTCAGATTTCCGGCGACCTCCTCGCGGCGTAGTCTTTCGTAAAGCGGAAGTAGCTTTTCCAAGGTCGAACCGGTCGGCTTCATGCGAACCGAGATGTAGCTGTCTTCCATGGGAAGCATAGTCGCAAAGACCCAGTACGGGACTCCGTCCTCTGCCATGTTTTGAACGTAGCCCCCGATGGGCTGCTTTGCCTGCAAGGCGCGCCAGAGCAGAAAAAACACCCCCTTAGGCATATCGGGATGGCGCACAATTTTGTGCGGCGCACCCTCTAGGGCTTCCCAAGAATAGACACTGATTTCTTGAAACGCGGCGTTTCCCGTCCGGATAATGCCGCGGTCATCTGTCCGAGAAAACAACAAGTCCGCTAAGTTAAACCGCGCGTTTGCGTCCGCAGTGTCTCTAACCATCTTAATCCTCATGCTCCTTGCGCATGCGGACTGTGCTGTAAAAGGCTTGCCAAACCATTAAGTTATTCGATTTGGTCGGCGCCCTTGCGTCCCGGTCGACTTAATCCAAATGCCGTAGTCTTTTGATCAGACTGGACGTATCCCAACGGCCGCCGCCGAGCTTCTGCACATCCTTGTAAAACTGATCGACCAAAGCCGTGACAGGAAGGCTTGCGCCGGTTTCGTTCGCCGCCTCAAGGCAAATCCCAAGGTCCTTGCGCATCCAGTCGACCGCAAAGCCGTGATCAAAGACATCATCCAGCATCGTTTCATAGCGGTTGACCATCTGCCAGCTCCCGGCCGCGCCACCGCCAATCACATCGACCACTGCGCGCCCATCAAGCCCCGCCTTCTCTGCAAAATGGAGCCCCTCGCTGAGGCCCTGCACCAAGCCGGCGATGCAAATCTGATTGACCATTTTGGTCAGTTGGCCCGCGCCGGTCTCACCCAAACGTACACATTTCTTAGCAAACGCACCGATCAATGGCTCTGCCCGCGCGTAAGCCCCAGTGTCACCGCCACACATAACGACCAACTGGCCGTTCTCGGCCCCTGCTTGACCACCTGACACCGGCGCGTCGACGAAGCTGATTTGATGCCCGTCAGCAACGTCGTAGAGCTCCCGCGTGACAGTTGCCGAAACAGTTGTGTGATCGACGAAAACAGAGCCCGTTTGCATTCCTGCAAATGCGCCATCTTCCCCCAAACAGACCGATCGAAGGTCGTCGTCATTTCCCACGCAGGCAAAGACAAACTCGGCCCCCTCTGCGGCCAGGCGCGGTGTGGTCGCCATACCGCCGGAGTAGGTCTCGGTCCACTTTTTGGCTTTTTCTGCAGTCCGGTTGTACACGGTCACATCGTGTCCCGCATTTGCCAAATACCCCGCCATCGGGGCCCCCATTACACCCAAGCCCAAGAAAGCAACTTTTGCCATGCGGCCACTCCTCCAACGATGTCGTGCTGTTTGTTGTGTTGTACCTAGTGCGTTGACGGCGAAACCGAAACCGAAAAACAAGCCGGCGCTGGCCCGCACCTTACTGCGGCCTGTTCATTCCGCGTTGACTTTCGCCAAACTGCGCGCGCTATAACGGCTGAACCAAAGGGGCCACCAGCGGCAGGAGGATATTATGGCACACATCTTTCGGTGGTTGATGCGCATTGCAGCAGGATTGGTCGTTGCCATCGTTTTGGCCGTGATCGGCGTATACTACTTCGCCTCGCGGTCGCTGCCGGATTACGACCGTACCGTCCAAGTCGCGGCACTTGCTGCGCCGGTCGAAATCATCCGCGACAATGCAAACGTGCCGCATGTCTTTGGCACTTCGGACGAAGATGTGTTTTTTGGATTGGGCTTTGCCCATGCGCAAGATCGGCTGTGGCAAATGATGATGATGCGCCGGACCGCGCAAGGCCGATTGAGCGAGCTCTTCGGATCCGCCACGTTAAGCATCGACACCTTCATTCGGCGGCTGGATATCTACCGGCTTGCGCAAAGGTCGGTGACGGCACAAAGCCCTGAAACGTTGCGCGCGCTCGAAGCCTATGCTGCGGGTGTGAATGCCCGCCTTGCCCAGGTCAACGAAGAAGCCTTGGGGCGTGGTGCGCCAGAGATGTTTCTGTTTAACGCCCCCGTCGCACCATGGGTTCCTGCCGACAGCGTCGCAATTGTGAAACTGATGGGCCTGCAACTGAGCGGGCACTTGGAAGAAGAAGTGTTGCGCGCACGCACGACTTTGGCCTTGGAAGATCCCAGCCGCGTGCAAGATATCATGCCAGACCACCCCGGTGCTGGCGTGGCGGTCCTGCCTGCCTATTCGAACCTTTTCCCGACAGTTAAGCGCCACGCCACAGCCGCACTCCACCCGGCGCCGCATCCCTTGTCCCCCTTTCCCGCGCGCGGCTTTGCTGGTGCGTCAAATGCCTGGGCCGCAGCCCCAAATCGGTCGGCTGCAGGGGGCACGCTCTTGGCCAATGACCCGCACTTGGGCTTTTCAGCGCCGGCTATTTGGTACCTGGCCCGACTAGAGCTGTCGACCGGCGGGGTCATTGGCGGGACGATCCCAGGCATGCCAGTGGTTCTAACGGGCCGATCCGCGCATTTAGGCTGGGGGCTGACCACAGCCTATGTCGACGATCAAGACGTATACATTGAGAAACTCAACCCAAATGCCGCAGACGAGTACCTGACACCAAATGGCTACAAGCCGTTCGAGACCCGCGCCTCGATCATCAATGTCAAAGACGAAGATCCAGTGACGCTCCAATTGCGGTGGACTGAGAACGGCCCCGTTCTGTCGCCAACACGGTATTCGGTTGGATTGGTGACACCGCCGGGGCATGTGGCTGCGGTGGCCTGGACTGTCCTGTCAGACGAAGATACGTCATTGACGGCCGCGATGGATTTGATGCGTGCGCGCGATATTGCGGGTGCGATTGATGCCGCCGAAGCGTATGTTGCCCCGGCACAAAACTTGACGCTGGTTGATTTAGACACGATCGCGCTGAAAACCATCGGGCACGTGCCCCGGCGGGACGCGCGTCACCAAAGTCAAGGCCGCATTCCAAGCCAAGGGTGGCGCCCTGAAAACCGCTGGTCTGGACGAATGTCCTATCTATCAAACCCAGAATTCGTAGCGCCTCTATCGGGTATCTTGGGCAACACGAACAACAAAACGGTCGAGCGCCCATTTCCAAACCACATCTCATTTCTGTGGGGCGACGCACAGCGTGTGCGCCGCTGGCAGAGCTTGATGCAAAACCGAGAGGTCCACACGCGAGACAGCTTTATCGAAGCCCAGTTGGACACTGTGAGTTACACAGCGCGCGTTCTGTTGCCGCTGATTGGAGCGGATCTTTGGTTTTCTGGTGAAGCCGCGCCCGATGGGACGCCCGAGCGCAAACGCCAGCGTGCGCTCACGCTCCTCGCCGGTTGGAACGGAGAGATGAACGAACACCTTCCCGAGCCACTCTTGTATGCGGCATGGCTGCGTGCCCTACAAAAACGCCTGATCCAAGATGAGCTTGGGCCCCTTGCGGAGGATCACGTTAAGGTCGAACCACTCTTTGTCGAGCGGGTGTTTCGCGATGTGGACGGCGCGGGTCTCTGGTGTGACGTCACGCAATCGGCACGTGTCGAAACCTGCGCCGAGATGGCCCAGTTGGCATTGGATGACGCGCTGATTTGGATCGAAGAAAGCTGGGGCGACAACTTTGAGAGCCTCCGCTGGGGCGACGCGCACCAAGCCACCCATGATCACCAGGTTCTGGGCGAAATCCCTGTTCTTGGAACTTTAGTCAACATTCGGCAGTCCACCTCGGGCGGCGACAACACACTTTTGCGGGGACGGACATCGGGCCAAGAGCCAAACCCGTTCCACAATGTGCACGGCGCGGGCTATCGCGGGGTGTATGATTTTACAGATCCGGACAGTTCCGTCTTTATCGTCTCGACTGGACAGTCGGGCCACCCGCTATCGCGACACTATGACGACCTCGCGCAGTTGTGGCGGCGCGGCGAGTACATTCCAATGTCCCTCGACCCTGAACTCGCCCGCGCTGCCTCTGTCGGCGTGACGCAACTGGTGCCAAAATAGGCCGTTGGCTTCGCCGAAAATGGAACGCCGCAGGCTCGTCCAAAACATGATATACACAGCATTACATGCTCATATTATTCAATAAACCTTTTGGCGTGCTTAGCCAATTTACGGATCAGGGAATGGCTGGTACAGCCCGGCCAACGCTGTCGCAATTTATTGATCAACCCGGCGTTTACCCTGCAGGCAGATTGGACCGCGACAGCGAAGGGCTTTTGCTTTTGACCAACAACGGGCGGCTACAAGCGCAGATTTCCGATCCCAAATTTCGCAAACCGAAAACCTATTTCGTACAAGTCGAAGGTTGCCCAAGCGCCGCGCGCCTTGAGGACTTGCGCGCGGGTCCGGATCTCAAAGACGGCCCGACCCGGCGCTGCCACGTGGACACAGTGCCAGAGCCCGATTGGCTGTGGCCGCGCACACCCCCGATCCGCTTTCGCAAGTCTGTGCCCGATACATGGATCCGACTGACCATTACCGAAGGGCGAAATCGACAAGTGCGCAGAATGACGGCTGCTATCGGCCACCCAACGCTGAGGCTGATCCGTTGGTCCGTTGGCGATTGGACCCTTGGCGACCTCACCCCGGGGCAACACCGGATTGCATAGCGCCGAAGTTCGCGCGTAAGCTGTGTCCATTATAAGCAATGAATGATGTTTGCATGCCGCGTTTGCCTATCTTGCTTCTCGTGTTGGCGTCAGCGACAGCTGGATTTGCAGTTAAGTCGCTCATCGAGACCGAACACGTCGCTGAGTTTTTCAGCTTGTACGGGCTTTGGTTGGCGATCATTAGCGTTGGGCTTCTTGCAGCTTTAGGGTTGGGCCTTTGGTTTGGGCTATGGCTTTTGCGGGCGTGGGTGCGCCGTCACGGCGGTGCGACCGGCGCACAAGATGACGCGCAAATGATCCAAGGCCTCATAGATACGCTCACAACACCACAGGGCATTCGCAACCCAACGCCCGAAGAACGTCGGCGTGCCGCGCTCGTCAACGCAGGGCTTTGGCTGGCACGCCGGCAAGCGGCCCAATTCTACTTTAATGTAACGGTGTCAATTGTTGGCGGCCTTGTCGGTACAGCTACGCTGTTCCTCCTTTACGAACAGAACCAAAAGATCGACGTGCAAAACCAACGCATCACCCTGCAGACCGATGCAGGAATTGCACAAAGCGTGTTGTTGGAGAGTAATCGGCGGGCCGCAATCGCACCGGAGCTCTCCGCACTGTTGGCCGATATTCGTGCAGAACGCACCGCCATTGCGCACACGGCATGTCCAAGTGCACCGATTGAAAGCTGTTACCGAGAAGAGCGGCACTCACAAGGCCGTCCCGTCTATCATCTTAGCGCAGCGCTGCGCAGCCGGGTCATCGCCTTTGCGTTGCGGTCGACGCCGTATCTCTTTTCCTCGTCCAAAACACAGACGGTCGATTTCGAACGGCCCCTGCGTGATCAGTTTGCCTTTTTGTACTTCAGCCCGGAGCGCGGACAGTTGCTGGCAGCCCTTGTGCGCAACCAGATTTCTTTGCGCGACTTAGATTTAAGCTACGCATATGCGCCCAACGTTGATCTACAGCGGGCTTATCTGGCTGACGTCAATCTCTCCGGCGCCAACTTGCGCCAGGCGAACGCCCGCAACGCAGTGTTTTATGGTGCGCGCCTCTCCGCCGCCGATTTGGGTTATAGCGACTTTACCCGCGCACAATTCATCGATGCACGGGTCGCGCAAGCTGACATGACAAACAGCGATTTCAACTTCGCAAAAATCTCAGGCAGTGATTTTCGTGGAGCGCAGCTGATCGGCGCAGACTTCGAAGAGACGTCGATAGTGGCGACAACGTTCCAAGCCGCGAACCTAGCCGGCGCAGATTTTGTCAACGCAACACTGAGGAAATCGACACTGCTAAACGCAAGTTTGAATTTGACACGCTTTCAAGCATCAAGTGTGACAGATACGAACTTTGGCGGTACGACGCTGACAAACACGGAATTCGAAGGTTTTCGCGGGGCGCGAAACTGGATCAGCCAAGCTGATATGACGGATTTTGAGGTCTCAGACGCATTCAAACGGGCATCGATTATCGCACGCGGATATCCCCCCGTTGGACTGACATTAGGAGAGAATTGGGTCCATTGTGACTTTAGTTCATCGCGCGAATATTTGGGCGGTTTGGCCACAAACTGCGCAGAAGAGCCGGTTCAGGCACCGCCGCCGCCGCCCAAGGACGACGGTTTTGGCCCAACCAGCACGTTTTGACCCGCAGTAAAGTTCGCAGAAGACCTTCCGACTTCGTCAGAGCTTTGCAAAAGCTGCCTTTTGGCGGCCGGTCCATCGGACCTGCAACGCCGTCCCGTCGTCATCTTGGGTTTCGGATAGGACCAAATCGTGTTCAAAGAGCCAAGCGCGCTTGCGGCCGTCGGCATGCGTTAACCGCAGTTCAGTCTCTTCGAGCGGACCCCGCAGGCGATCCGAAATCGCAGATAAAGGTGCATCTAGGCCCGTTCCTTCAAGCGCGGACACAACAAATGTTGCGACATCGCGCTCTGACCGGGCACGCGTTGCGGCCGCCGCATCTTCGTCCAACAGATCGACTTTGTTCCATAGCTCGTATCGTGGGCGCGCCTCGTCAATGCCGAGCGACGTGAGGATTTCTTCAACGTTGGCGGACTGCGCGTCTGTCTCAGGGTGAGAGATGTCGCGCACATGCACGACAACATCGGCTTCCAAAACCTCTTCCAATGTCGCGCGGAACGCTGCAACAAGCTCGGTGGGTAGGTCCGAGATAAATCCAACTGTGTCGCTGAGGATGACCTCCGGCCCGCCGGGCAAATCGACGCGCCGCATCGTCGGGTCGAGCGTCGCAAAGAGCATGTCCTTCGCCATAACGTCCGCGCCGGTCAGCCTGTTAAACAGCGTCGACTTGCCCGCGTTCGTATACCCCACCAAGGCAACGATCGGATACGGGACCTTGGCCCGTGCTGCGCGATGCAGCCCCCGCGTTTTGACCACTTTTTCCAGTTGCCGTTTCAATCGCACCAACTGTTCGTCAATCGCACGGCGGTCCGCTTCGATCTGCGTTTCGCCCGGGCCACCGACAAAGCCCAGTCCGCCACGCTGACGTTCCAAGTGGGTCCAAGCGCGGACCAGGCGCGTGCGCTGATAACTCAGCGCAGCCATCTCGACCTGCAGAACACCTTCTCGCGTGGCCGCCCGATCCGAAAAAATCTCCAGAATCAGGCCAGTGCGATCCAAGAGCTTACATTTCCATGCTTTTTCCAAATTGCGTTGCTGGACCGGGGTCACAGGACCGTCGATGAGCACCAACTCGACCTCTGCGGCCTTCAGGCGTTGGCCCAACTCGTCCAACTTGCCAGACCCAAAAAGATGTCCCGGCTGCGGCTTTGGCAGCGGCACAACTTCCGATCCCACCACGTCCAACTCAGGCAAAGCGCGTGCCAAAGACACGGCTTCTTCCAACGCCGGGCCTGCCGCGCGACGCTCCGCATTCGTTTTGATGTCTGGATGCAGAACCCATGCACGGGTCTCTGCAATGGCGCGGTCATTCAAGCGCTGTCTTCACCTTCATAAAGACTAATGGGCTGACTCGGCATAATCGTGGAAATCGCGTGCTTGTAGACAAGCTGGCTTTGGCCGTCGCGACGCAACAACACACAAAAGTTGTCAAACCACGTAATCACACCCTGCAGCTTCACCCCATTTATAAGGAAAATTGTCACAGGAACTTTTGTTTTTCGGACATGATTCAGAAACGCGTCCTGCAGATTCTGTTTGTCGGAAGCCATGTTTTGTCGCCTTTTGTTCTTGTCTCGCGTTCAGCGGCACATCCCTCGGGCTCGACTATGTCGCGAAGGCCCTGAAGATTCCAGACCCAAAATCAGCCTGTTACGAACCTGATGACGCTATGTCGCTATACGCGCCACAGTTCTGGGGTGAAAACGGCAATTATTGCGAGCGTTTCCAAGCGCCCCACAACCATCGCTGCACAAAAAACAATCTTTCCGCCGGTGCTGAGCTCAATCAGTGAAATGGGCTCGGTCGCAGCGGTCGCCAACAGGGGGCCGGTGTTCGACAAGCCCGCAATTGTGAGCGTTATTGCATCTTGAAATCCTGCGCCTGTTGCCGCCATGGCCAAACATGTCAGTGCGACTGTCAGCGCAAAGATCATCACGAAGATCCAGGCTATGAACGCCCCTTGCCGCTGCAAACGGCGACCCAGACCGCGCGCGCCGCTGACAGATGATGGATGGATCAGTTGGTCGATCTCGCGTACCCCGTGTCGGTAAAGCGCGTACACGCGCAAAAGCTTCACACCGCCGGCTGTGGTCGCAACACCGCCGCCGATCAAAGCCAGCCCCATCAGGATAAGACCCGGCGTTCCAAGACCAGACCAGTCGCGCGCGGCGCTCCAATAGGCGCTTTCAAACCCCGTAGTGGTCAAAAAGCTTGTGACCGTGAAGATCGCGCCCCACAGGGCCCGCGCGGCATCAGCGATACTGTCTTCTTGTGCAACGTCGAACGCACCGAGCCAGTGGCGCAGGAACAACAGCAAAGGCACCAGAATGACAATTGCCGCACCCATCTGAACTTCCGGGTCTGTGTGCAACCCTTCACCCGAGCGTGTGCTTGAGGTCGTCACCGTATCTGTCGAAAACGTCAGCCGCGACACTGCAAAGGCCAGAAAGAGCAAAATCACGGCCTCCCCCGTCACTCCGACTTGCGTCGACTGCAAGCCACCAACCGGCGAGATGCCCGAGGTCGACAGAACCGCCATAGCGTGGCAAATGGCTGTCAGTGGCGCTTCCCCCAAGATCAAAAGTAAGATGGCCAAAAGACCGGTTAACCCTGCGTAGATTGGAAAAAGCGCCACAGCGTTGCGCATCAAGCGTGTTCTTGTGTCCGCGCTTTGCATCCTGTTCTGTGCAACATCAACCTGGCCCGGTTGCGCGCGCGCTGTGACCTCAAAACCGCCCAGGTTGCGCGGCGCCAAGATCGCGACGGCCGCGACCCACATGACAAATCCACCCATCCACGCCACTTGCGCGCGCCACAAGTGCAAGGGCGGTGACAGTCGGTCTGGGTCTTCGAAAATCGGCGCTCCTGTGGTTGTGATTGCAGACACCATTTCAAGATAGGCGTTAAAAAATGTTGTGGTCCGCAGGCTTTCGAAGAACGGAACAGCCAAGGCTACCGGCAAAACCACCATCACAGCAAAGAGCGCCACCAACGGCCCTAAAGGCCCAATCCGAGATCCCTTATTAGACATGGCGACGGCCACAAGTGCGGCCAGCAAGATCCCCAAAACGCTACAGTAGAAAAAAAGGCGCGCTTCCGCGTATTGCTCCAGCACCGTTGCGTAAACGGCCGGGATCAGCATCGAGGCGCAGGCGAGCTCGAAGCTCACCAAAAACAACGGTTGGCTCAGAAACCAGCGACTGGAGGGAACTTGCTCCTGCGCGGCCATTAGAAGAAATCTATGGAAACCTGCATGAGGCGCTCCACCTCTGGTACGTCGCCGGCCATAGCAAATATCGCGACCACATCGCCTTCTTCGATGCGCGTTTCGGCCATTGGGCGGATCACCTCACCGCTCTTGCGTACAGCACCGACCAACACGCCTTCTGGGAACGCAATGTCACCGATCCGTTGTCCGGCCATAGGGGAGGTCGACAGCACTTCGGCCTCGATGATCTCCGCTTCCGCATCCCCCACAGAGTAGAGCGCGCGCACGCGTCCGTGCCGGATGTGGCGCAAGATCGACGACACGGTTGTCGCTCGCGGATTGATGTAGGCATCAATGCCCAAAGGTCCCATTAACGGCACCAACGTCGGATCGTTGATCAACGCGATGGCAAAGGGGCAGCCTTCCGATTTGGCACGCACTGCCGCAAGCATGTTGACCTTATCGTCATCCGTAACCGCCAAGACAGCATCCGCCCGGGCCACATTCGCCTCGCGCAGCAGTGCCACATCCAACCCGTCACCGTTCAGCACAATCGTACGTTCCAGCGCTTCTGCCGCCTGTTCGGCGCATTTGCGGCTCTTTTCGATGACTTTGGCGCGTACCCGGGTCTGCCGGCTTTCAAGCTCTTGCGCGACGCTTAGGCCAACATTCCCACCGCCAATCAGAACCACACGCTCTTGTTTTTCGACGGTTTTTCCAAAGGCCTCAAGCGTACGTGGAACATCTTCGGTATGCACAAAAACGTAGGCACCATCGCCTGCGAACAGCTGATCGCGCGCTTCTGGCGCAAAAAGCGTCCCCTCTCGGCGAATACCAACAATCACCGCGCGCAAGGTTGAAAAGAGGTCCGTCAACTGACGCAAAGGCGTATTGATCAGCGGACAGTCTTCGCTGATATCAATGCCCAAAAGTTGCGCTTGCCCGTCCATAAAGGTCTCTGTGTCGAATGCGGACGGGGCCGAGAGCCGTTGCAGCGCCGCGGCGGCAACTTCGCGTTCCGGGCTGATCACGACATCAATGGGCATATGGTCGCGCCGGTAAAGGTCCGAATAGATCGCTTCAAGGTATGAGGTCGATCGCAAGCGCGCGATCTTGCGATCAATCCCAAACACAGAATGGGCCACCTGACAGGTGACCATGTTAACTTCATCCGAATGCGTGGCCGCGATGATCATCTCGGCATCGCGCGCGCCAGCGCGATCCAGAACATCGGGATAGCTTGCAAAGCCCGCAATGCCCTGAACATCCAATGTATCCGTCGCCTGACGCACCAGATCGGGATTGTTATCGACAATGGTGACATCGTTGCGCTCGCCCGACAGATGCCGCGCAATCTGCCAACCGACTTGCCCTGCCCCACAAATGATGACCTTCATCGGCCCCACCTTTGTGACTT
>CAWUIP010000023.1:0-32436 GCA_963922415.1 uncultured Aliishimia sp.
GCGCGGAAAAAATGACCGGACGGTCGTCGGGGCATTCGTCAAGCTCTTCGACAAAAATTGCGCCTTTGGCGCGTAGGCCATCCACGACAAACTTGTTGTGGACGATCTCGTGGCGCACGTAAACTGGCGCTCCCCACTTCTCCAATGCCATCTCGACGATCTTGATCGCACGGTCAACGCCCGCGCAAAACCCACGCGGCGCGGCGAGGTATAGGGTTAAAGGGGGCTTCGCCATGTCACTCTCCACCTGTCCCCATCCTAGGTAGTCAATCCGCAGCGTCGGGTAAAGAGATCAGCCGCACCCCCCTGTTTGAGGGGATTGCCGCAATACTTGGGCGCGCATACCAAATTCGAGAATTAACATTTGAATCTAATTGAATTTTTGCCGCCGGCAGAGGTTCTTTCCGAAAGGTGACGAAGATGAAGCTGCCCTTTGCGCTTAAACCACTTGGACTTACTCTTGCATGCATCGTGGCATTTGAAGCCCAAGCCGCAACTATTGAGCTTACGTCAATTGATGCGCTGATGCCGGTCACGATCGCCCGCACAAACGTGCCAAGCGTGGATCTGGGGGAAGTCTTGCGGATCCGGATGGTGTGGGAAGCAGACGTGCCCGACCTGATCAATCGCCAAATTTCCTTCACGGACATGGCGCGGTTCGAGCTTTCGGTCGGCAATTACAGCGCCACGATCACAACGGGATTTGGGTTCTCAACAGATGCCAACGGCAACATTATGAACCTATTTGGTCGTCATGATCCGGTTCAAGGCAGTGCTGCCGTTTACTTCCCCGCTGATGATCTGACCGGATTCGCATATGAACCTACCGTTTTGCAGTTGAATGGCGCAGCGAACGTCAGCGGAACTCCTTACACGCGTATCGTCGTTGACGCGTCACCAGACCCCGATGGTGCCCGGCTGGAGATGTCCTTCGATAAGTACGTCACTGAAGACATGTTCACGGTTTCCTTCACGCCGGATCCACCGGACTTCGTGACACCCGGGACCGGCGTTTTACCAGACCCGACATTGCCGCCGGTCGGCGGCGGCGGCGGAACGCCGACATTTCCAGCCACACCTGCGCTTGTCCCGCTGCCCGCTGGAGTTTGGCTGCTGCTTGCCGCCTTCGGGAGCCTTGGCGTGGCTAAGCGGGGTCTGAGGGCATCGGTGTAAGGACGCGTGCCAATTCCACGCGATTTCGCACACCTAGTTTCTTGTAAGCGGACTTGAGGTATTCCGCGACGGTGTGCGGCGAGATCTGGCAAAGCCGGGCGCATTCTTTCCGGCTGAGACCACGCGCCACAAGATATGCCACCTCGCGCTCCCGAGGTGCCAAGTCTTGGCTTTCCGGCAGTTTGGGTGCCACTAAGAGGTCCCGGAAGTCGGGGGCTCCCGCCGGCTTTGCCGAAAACGCCAGCTCTTCGATCCGTCGATGCACAAGAAGGCAAAACAGCCGAAACTCTTCTGCTCGCGGCAAAATTTTCGATTCGAAAGTTGCCCGGTCAAAAGCAGTCCCAAGATTGAAGCCGCCGAAGCGGTTTGATCCTTCCAATCGCATGGGCAGCCCAATGCCCGACAAAAAGCCGCTGGCGCGGGCTCGGGTGATAAAGGTCTTGGCCTCATCTGGCAGGTATTCGTAATCAGGCAGAAACTCTGGCCCGGTCGCTGTGACGTCGTAGCTTTGACAGCAATAGCTGAGGAACGGATCGGTTGATGGATCCGTATTCGCATAGACATCGGGGACGTTTGTCATGACCAGCGGATTGCCAAAGTCTTTGTCGACCGAGATGTAGATCGCGCATGAGACGTCGACACCGTTTAAAACATCGAGTGTGCCGCGCCACAACTCCGGCACGGTGTCGTACTGCTCCAACTGGCGCGCGGCGTCTAACACACAGTCCTCTTACTGCCTCCAACCCCGGGTAAGACTGTCGGAACGAAAGCAAAATGCAACAGTTGAACGCCCGATACGTCACGCTACGCGACGCATCGTTTCCAAAAGATGCAATTTGCGTGCACTACCCTTCGGCGACCGCCCGTTCGGGTGCGTTAGGCGCTGTTTCGCGTGGTGGGCGCCCGATCACTTCTCTGAGTTCATCGAGCTCGATGAAGTTATCCGCCTGGCGCCGCAGTTCGTCCGAGATCATGGGCGGTTGGCTGCGAATTGTCGAAACGACTGAAATTCGCACGCCTTGCCGCTGCAAGCTTTCGACCAGTGGGCGAAAATCCCCGTCGCCTGAGAAAAGCACAATGTGATCGACGCGCGGTGCGAGTTCCATCGCATCCACAGCAAGTTCGATATCCATGTTGCCCTTAACTTTGCGCCGACCCATGCTGTCGGTGTACTCTTTGGCAGGCTTCGTCACCATCGTGAAACCGTTGTAGTTGAGCCAGTCAACCAACGGTCGAATGGGCGAATACTCATCATTCTCCAGAAGTGCCGTATAGTAGAATGCCCGTAGTAGCTTCCCGCGACGCATGAATTCTTGCCGGAGGAGCTTGTAGTCTATGTCGAAGCCCAGTGATTTGGCTGCGGCATACAGGTTCGAGCCGTCAATAAACAGCGCAAGCCGCTCGTCTTTGTAAAACATCAAAATGTCCTTTTTTGGTACTGCGTCGCCTGTTGTTCCGTGAGTGAGTGTGTAAATAGCGGCACAGTCGGTCCAAATTAGGCTTTTCATAGCATGCCGCAAGTCGAAACTGTCAGTGAAAAAGGCCAAAACCTGTTTCAAAAAGTGTCAGAATGCTTAATTGCCCTAGGGTCAAATAGCGAGTTTCGCGGGGTTTCGCCGATCAACACCTTGGCAAAGTCGGTCGAATTGCTGTTGGAGGCGGGCTGCGTGATTCGCGCGCAAAGCCGCAATTTTGAAACTCCAGCCTTCCCGCCAGGTGCCGGGCCCCCATTTGTAAACGCCGCTATTCATGTGAGTTGGTCGGGGTCGGCCGCCGAATTGATGACGGTTTTGCATGACGTAGAGGCAGCGTTTGGGCGCGAACGCGTGCATAGATGGAGTGCGCGAACGCTCGATCTCGATTTGCTGCTTTTCGGCGCAGACATTCATCCAGATCCGCAGACTGTTGCCGCGTGGATGGATTTGGATACCGAAGCCCAACGGGTGAGGACGCCGAACCAATTGCTGGTACCGCATCCAAGGCTGCATGACCGCGCGTTTGTTTTGGTGCCGCTTCTGGACATTGCGCCGGACTGGATACACCCGATGACGAAGCGCACCGTTCGACAGATGCACGACGCCCTACCGCAATCTGACAGAGATGCCGTAATACCGCTTGTAAATCCAGAAAATCGCGCCTAGATACACGGTTTCTTGCCACCACACTTTGCAGGAGCATGCTTATGGCTCGCGTCACCGTCGAAGACTGCGTCGATAAAGTTCCAAACCGGTTCGAACTTGTTATGCTTGCCGCCCACCGCGCGCGCGAGATTTCGTCAGGTGCCGAAATCACCGTGGATCGTGACAATGACAAGAACCCGGTCGTGTCTCTGCGCGAGATCGCCGAGGAGACGCAAAGCGCCGATGAACTGCGCGAACGGTTGATCGAGTCCAACCAAACGCAGATCGAAGTTGACGAACCAGAAGAAGACGCAATGGCGCTTCTAATGGGGAGCGAGCAGGACAAGCCGGAAGAAGACACGATGTCCGAAGAGTCGCTTTTGCGTCAATTGATGGCGGCCCAAGGCCAAGGATAACGGCATCTGAGTGAGGGGTCTGTAGATGTCGCGGCCCCGCCAATGCCCCTGGGGGTGACGGACCATATGACTGCAGATGATCTGATCGCTCTGGTCCGCGCTTACAATCCAAAGACAAACGCAGCCTTAATCGCAGATGCGTTCGAGTTTGGCGCAGAGATGCATGCCGGACAAAAGCGCCATTCCGGCGAGCCTTACTTTACGCATCCGATCGCTGTGGCAGAGATTCTGACCACGCAGCATCTGGACGATGCGACCCTCGTGACAGCGCTGTTACATGACACAATCGAAGACACAAAAGCCAGCTTTTCCCAAGTGGCAGAGCGGTTTGGCGCGGATATTGCCGAGCTCGTCGATGGTGTGACCAAGCTGACCAATTTGCAGCTGTCCAGCATGGAGACGCGGCAGGCCGAGAATTTCCGCAAGCTCTTTATGGCGATGTCCAAGGACATGCGGGTCATTTTGGTAAAGCTTGCCGACAGGCTCCACAATATGCGTACGATCAAGTCGATGCGCGCCGACAAACAAGTGCAAAAAGCGCGCGAGACGATGGATATCTATGCACCGCTTGCCGGGCGTATGGGGATGCAGTGGATGCGTGAGGAGCTTGAAGATTTAGCCTTCAAGGTGCTCAACCCCGAAGGTCGTTCTTCGATTATGCGCCGGTTCGTAACGCTGCAGCGGGAAAGCGGCGATGTCATCCAGCGAATTACGCGGGATATGGTAAAGGAGTTGGATGACGCGCTGATCGACGCCGACGTATTCGGTCGCGCGAAGAAGCCGTACTCGATATGGCGGAAAATGCAGGAAAAGGACCAAGGCTTTTCTCGGCTTTCCGACATTTATGGATTTCGCGTTCTCACCTATCGTGAGGAAGACTGCTATCGTGCGCTTGGGGCGATCCATCAGCGGTGGCGCGCGGTGCCGGGTCGGTTCAAGGATTACATCAGTCAGCCTAAATCGAATGGCTACCGGTCGATTCACACCACCGTTCTGGGGCGTGATGGCAAGCGGGTGGAGGTCCAGATCAGAACCTTTGGCATGCATGACGTTGCGGAAACAGGTGTCGCTGCCCATTGGTCCTACCGCGACGGTGTTCGAGCGGAAAACCCGTTTGCCGTCGACCCCGTGAAATGGATCAGCCAACTGAACGAACAGTTTGCCGACGACGAAGATCACGAAAATTTCCTCGAAGCCGTCAAGCTTGAGATGTATTCAGACCAGGTCTTTTGCTTCACACCGAAGGGCGACGTGATCAAACTGCCGCGCGGTGGAACGCCCATCGACTTTGCCTATGCGATCCACACGCGCATTGGTGCGGCTTGCGTTGGAGCAAAAGTTGATCATATGCGCGTGCCGCTTTGGACGCGGCTTAAGAACGGCCAATCGGTCGAGATTATCACTGCCGATGGTCAGGTGCCGCAGGCGACCTGGTTGGACATCGCGGTGACGGGCAAGGCAAAGTCGGCAATCCGCAGGGCCTTGCGCGAACAAGACAGAGAACGCTTTGTCAAACTGGGCCGCGAGCTGGCGCGCGCAGCCTTCAGCAACGTGCGAAAGCGTGTCACAGAAAAAGTGTTGGATACGGCGGCCCGCACGCTCCGCTTGGCGTCGGGAGAGGAAGTCTTGGCCCGCTTGGGGTCGTCCGAGGTGACAGGACGCGAAGTTGTCGAGGCTGTTTATCCCGAACTCAGCCCGCCGGAAGGCGAACGTGTAGAGCTGGCGCATGCGGTCATTGGGCTAGAGCCGGGCCAAGGATTTGAGCGTGCGCCCTGCTGCCAACCTTTGCCTGGCGAACGCATTGTGGGCATCACCTTCCGCGGGAAAGGGGTGGTTGTCCATGCAATCGATTGTGTCCGCCTGGCGGAGTACGAAGACCAGCCGGAGCGGTGGTTGGACCTGCGTTGGCATGAAGGCAGTCACCCAGCCGTCTACACCGCCGTGCTGGACGTAACGATTGGCAACGATGCGGGAGTCTTGGGTCGGATCTGTACGCTTATCGGAGAAATGGGCGCAAATATCTCAAACCTGACATTTCTAGACCGCAAACCTGACTTTTATAGACTGTTGATCTATGTGGACTTACGGGATGTCGCGCATCTGCACTCTTTGTCCCGGTCGCTGGAGGCCGAAAGCGACGTCGCCGCAATTGCACGGTATCGAGACGAAACACCTTCGCAGGGGGTTCGTCAGCTTGTTGAGGCGGAATAGGATCACGAGACTTGGTCTTTAAGCGGCGCGACAAACGACCCTGGGGGCGCACACTGCAAGAGTTGCTGTGGCCGCGCGGCGGTTGGGGGCGTGCCTTCACCTATGTTAAACACCGTGTGCGCCGGTTGCCTGACAGTCCAGAACGCATTGCACGCGGGATCTGGGCCGGCATCTTTGTAACCTTCACGCCGTTCATTGGGCTCCACTTTATCGCGGGCGCGTTGCTGGCCTATGTGATGCGCGGGAACGTGCTTGCGGCTTTGATGGCCACGTTCTTCGGCAATCCCCTGACATTCGTCCCCATTGGTGCGCTGTCGCTGGAGATCGGGCACGCGATCTTGGGCTCGAAGGCGAAAGAAGATTACGAAAAGTTCGGCAAGGCGTTCGTGAACGCCTGGCGCGATCTGACGCACAATTTCTTTGCGATCTTCGATGATGAGGTGGCGAATTGGACTCGGTTACGTGTGTTTTACGATGATGTGTTTTTGCCGTACCTCGTTGGAGGTATCGTGCCAGGTGTTATTACGGCGACGATTTTCTACTATTTGGCAAAGCCTCTGATCACGGCGTATCAACACCGGCGCCGCGGCACCATTCGTGCGAAGTTCGAAGATTTAAAAGCAAAAGCCGCTAGCTCCAAGGTCGATCAACCGGGCGAGTAACTCCAGTGGGATGCAGCTATGCGCTGCGAAGAATTGACCTTTTGGCGCGTCAGCCTCAGGGTCAGGTCAGGGATGTTTCGCGAAGGGAAAGACGATGACCGATCTGATGACCTACCTCCGCTTGGGTGTGAACATTGACCATGTGGCAACGGTGCGCAACGCGCGTGGCGGCAATTCGCCAGATCCGATGCGCGCGGCAAAGCTCGCCGAAGAGGCGGGGGCCGACGGGATCACTGCGCACCTGCGCGAGGACCGCCGCCACATCACGGATTCTGATATCGAAAGTCTGATGGAGACGTTGTCGGTGCCGCTGAACTTCGAAATGGCCGCGACCCCTGAGATGCAAGCGATTGCGTTGCGCCATAAGCCGCATGCGGTCTGCATCGTGCCGGAAAAGCGCGAAGAGCGTACGACTGAGGGCGGGCTTGATGTGGCGCGCGACGAAAACCGTTTGGCGCACTTCATTGCGCCCTTGCGTGAGGCGGGCAGCCGTGTGTCGATCTTCATTGCGGCGGATCAACGCCAGATCGAGGCCGCGCACCGGATCGGTGCACAGGTCATCGAACTCCACTCCGGGGCTTATTGCGACGCGCATCACGACGGTGACTTCGACCTGCGCGACCGCGAGCTAGAGGCGATGCGCAACATGGCGACCTTTGCGCATGATTTGGGGTTGGAAGTGCACGTTGGCCATGGCCTCACCTACGAAACGGTCAGCCCTGTGGCGGCCTTTCCCGAAGCGCGAGAGCTCAATATCGGTCACTTCCTGATCGGGGAGAGCATCTTTCGGGGCCTAAAGCCTGCTATAGAAGAGATGCGGCGGCTTATGGACGCCGCCCGGCACGGGGTTGCTGCATGATCCGCATCTTGTCGTTGCTCGCGGCGCTCTTTTGGGGGGCGGCCGCCCCCGCGCAGGACATGGCACCGTGGCCCAACCTGGATGCGATGATCCTGTCCAATCTGACGGACTCCGGCACAGCAGAAGCTGCATTTTGGTTGCCCGACGGTCCGGACCCTGCCCAGGTCACACAAGGCCTTGGCGTCGCGTACGAATACATCCAAGGGTCTGCAGGTTCTGTCTCTATCGCAGTTGGCTATTTCGTGCGAGGGGCGTCGGGTTGGCAATATGTTGGGCCAGTCCAAGGGCTCTTTGGTCAATCGCCACGGGCGCCGATGTTTGCGCCGGGCGTGATGGAGCTGACGACGACGACGCTTGGGCCGAATGAGCCGCGCTGTTGCCCTACGCAAGAAACCCGTTGGCGCATCGACCTTGCCCAACGCGTCGCACAACGCCTGAACTGAATTTGGTGCCATGATTACAGCCGAATTTATCGCCATCTGGATTGCTTGGATGCTGGCGGGGGGCTCGCCTGGCCCGGCAACGATGGGGATTGCTGGCACGGCGATGGCGGCGGGGCGTCCTTCGGCGCTCGCATTCGCGCTGGGCATCCTGGCGGGGTCGGCCAGTTGGGGCATTGCTGCAGCACTTGGCCTCTCTGCGGTGATGTTGGCCAACGCCTGGGCGTTCGAGGTCATTCGGTATTTGGGCGTTGCCTATCTGAGTTGGCTCGCAGTCAAAGCCTTAAAACGGGCCGCGACGCCTGGCGCCGCCCCACTTGGCAACGCGTTTTCCGGATCGGCGCGCGGATTGTTTTTCAAAGGCGCGGCAATTCACATCACCAACCCCAAGGCCATCTTAAGTTGGGGGTCTATCTACGCGATTGTGGCCCCAGCGGACGCCACGCCCGCAACGCTCTTTGCCTATTTTGGCCTTCTCTACGCCGGGTCGATCGTGATCTTCATAGGTTATGCGTTTTTGTTTTCTTCCCAGAAGATGGTCGCAGCCTACGCCAAAGCGCGCCGGGCGTTTGACCTTGCGTTTGCTGGCTTCTTCGGATTTGCGGCCTACAAGATCCTGACGGCGCGTCTGACATGATCCTTGGCATTGGCACCGACCTTGCGAATATTGAACGGATCCAAAACACGCTGGACCGCTTTGGCGATAGGTTCCGAAATCGCGTTTTCACGGATATCGAACAGCGTAAAGCAGAACGCCGCCGCGACGTCGCGGGCACCTATGCCAAGCGGTGGGCCGCCAAGGAGGCGTGTTCCAAGGCGCTGGGCACCGGTTTGCGGATGGGCATTGCTTGGAAGGACATGGCGGTTTCGAATCTGAAAACGGGGCAACCTGTGATGCATGTCACAGGTTGGGCGGCAGAGCGGTTGGCGCAGATGACGCCTCCCGGGCATACAGCGACCATCCATGTCACACTCACAGATGATCATCCTTGGGCACAAGCCTTCGTTGTGATCGAAGCCCTGCCGATAGTCGAGACGGGCGCTTGACACCTTCCCACCTGGCTTCCATGTAGCGAGCCAGGCAACGCGAGGCAGGCAGGCATGGCAGAGAAAACCGACACCAAAGGCGGGATCGTGGAAACGATCAAGACAATTGTCTACGCCTTGCTGATCGCGGGTGTTTTCCGGTCCATCTTTTACCAGCCGTTTTGGATCCCGTCGGGGTCAATGAAAGAGACGCTGCTGATCGGCGATTTCCTGTTCGTGAACAAGATGGCCTATGGATACTCTTACGCCTCTTGCCCGTCTGTGATCATCCCGCGTTTTGGCATCAATATCGACGCCCAAGACATTTGCGGGGTGTTTGACGGTGACAACAAACGCTTTTTGGGTGGCACACCCGAGCGCGGCGATGTTGTGGTGTTTCGCCACCCAGTGTCGGGCCGTGATTACATCAAGCGTCTGATCGGGCTGCCCGGGGATAAGATTCAGCTCAAAAGCGGCCAAGTCTTTATCGACGGGGAACCGGTGCCACAGGTTCCCGATGGCGCCTACCGCGAGATCATGGCCATGCAGGGGTCACAACGGCAGCGCCCGCGGTGTGAAAACGGACCCGTCGGGCTGGGCGCGTTGTGCGACAAGTCACGTGTGATTGAAACGCTGCCTAACGGACGCAGCTATCCAGTCCTGAACATCGCAGATCAAACATCCGATAATACCCTGGTGTTTACGGTGCCCGAAGGCCACTACTTCTTTGTCGGAGATAACCGCGACAACTCTCTCGACAGCCGCTTTGCGCGAGCTGCGGGCGGCGTCGGGTTCGTACCTTATGAAAATCTGATCGGACGCGCCGACCGGATCATGTTCTCGTCGTCTGGCGGGTCGATGCTGTTTTTCTGGACCTGGCGCTCGGATCGGTACTTCAAGAGGATCGAGTGAGGCTGTCTGCGGAACTCAAGGCTCTGTCACAGCGTATTGGTCACGAATTTTCCCGACCGGACCTGTTGATTGAGGCGGTCACACATTCGTCTGTGTCGACGCCCAATCGCACCGACAATCAACGGCTGGAATTTCTGGGCGACCGGGTTTTAGGGCTTGTGATGGCCGAAGCCTTGTTGGCCGATGATCCAGAGGCGAGCGAAGGCCTGCTCGCGCCACGGTTCAACGCGTTGGTCCGCAAAGAGACCTGCGCAGACGTCGCACAAGAGATCGACCTGGGCAAAGTGCTGCGGTTGGGGCGGTCCGAGATGGTGTCGGGTGGGCGGCGCAAAACCGCCCTTTTGGGGGACGCGATGGAGGCCTTGATCGCGGCTGTTTACCAGGACGCAGGCTTTGATGCGGCGCAGGCGATGGTCTTGCGGCTTTGGGGCAAGCGTGTGCAGGCGGTCGAAGCGGACGCCCGCGACGCCAAAACCACCTTGCAGGAATGGGCGCAGGCGCGGGGGCTGACGCCGCCAACCTATGATCTTTCGGGTCGCAGCGGCCCCGACCACGCGCCGACGTTCACGATCACGGCGGCGCTGAGCACGGGCGAAAGTGCGACAGCCTCGGCCGGGTCAAAACGGCAAGCCGAGCAAGCCGCGGCACAAGCGCTCTTGGCACATCTGGAGGCCGCATCATGACCACCAAAGCTGGGTTCGTTGCCCTGATTGGGGAACCAAACGCAGGCAAGTCCACGCTGCTGAACCATATGGTTGGGGCGAAGGTATCTATCGTCACGCATAAAGTGCAGACGACGCGCGCCCGTATACGCGGCGTTGCGATGGAGGGCGACGCGCAGCTTGTGTTTGTCGACACGCCCGGACTTTTTCGGCCCCGCCGCCGCCTGGACCGGGCGATGGTCGCGGCCGCTTGGGGCGGTGCGGCGGATGCTGATGTCGTCGTTCTGATGATCGAAGCGCATCGCGGGCGGACGGAGGGGGTTGACCGCATCTTGCAGGATCTCGCCAAGGTTACAGATGGCCGCCCCGTGGCCCTTGCCATCAACAAGATTGACCGCGTCGAAGCGCCCGCACTTTTGGCCCTCACCGAGGAGATGAACGCGGCCTTTGCCTTTGCCAAGACCTTTATGATCTCAGCCGAAAAGGGCCACGGCGTGCAGGACCTGCGGGCTTGGCTGGCCGCAGAGATGCCCGAGGGGCCGTGGCTCTACCCCGAAGATCAGATCGCGGACCTTCCTTTGCGCATGATTGCCGCCGAGATGACGCGCGAGAAGCTTACGCTGCGGCTACATCAGGAATTGCCTTATCAGCTGACGGTCGAGACCGAAGCGTGGGAAGAGCGCGCCGACGGCTCTGCCCGTATCGATCAAGTGGTTTACGTCGCGCGGGCCGGTCACAAGGGTATTGTCCTGGGCAAGAAGGGCGAAACGATCAAGGCCGTGAGCCAAGCGTCGCGGGCAGAGCTTGAGACGTTCCTGGATCGCAAAGTACACCTTTTCCTGCAGGTGAAGCTGCGCGAAAAGTGGCTGGACGAGGCCGAGCGCTATGACGCCATGGGCCTTGATTTCCGGGACGGCGCATGACCCGGCTCACCTCGCGGTTTTGGGTTGATGCGTATCGGACGCGTCTGCGCCTGGCTGACATCCCGGTTTTTGTCACGTCTCATGGCGATGACACCGGCGGCGCAGTTCTGGTGAAATTGAATACATTGGATGGGCGGGCCTGCGCCTTCCACCGCAGTTTTGATGTGGCGCGCGGTGAAACCGGATGGGTTGAGCTGGTAACTGGACCGGAGGAAGAGGTGGACAGCGTGCTGTCTCGGCAAAAGGTGCGGGACCCAGACCTTTGGCTGCTGGAAGTTGAAGATCGTCAGGGTCGGCACCTCCTTGACGATCCAAGCCTCGGGTAAGGTGCGGACGTTGCCGCACCCTACGCGTTAAGACATGTTAACAGCACGGTAGACTTCAATCCAAAGGTGCATCATCCTGCGACTATGGAGTGGCGGGATGACGGGATTCTCCTTTCTGTGCGCAAACACGGAGAGGGGAGTGCGATTGCAGAGATATTTACCCCTGACCATGGGCGCCATGCGGGCGTGATCCGTGGGGCGACCTCACGCAAAATGACCCCGATCCTACAACCAGGTGCGCAGCTTGACGTAACCTGGCGCGCGCGCCTTGAGGATCATATCGGCAGTTTTTCGGTGGAACCCGTTCGTGGGCGCGCGGGGCAAATCTTCACCGATCGGCTTGCGCTTGCGGGTCTCAACGCCGTAACGGCCCTTCTCATCTTCGCTTTGCCTGAACGACAGGCGTACCCACAGCTCTACAATCGTACGCTTGGGGTCTTGGATCTCTTGGGAGAACCAGCACTCTGGCCATTGGCCTATTTACGCTGGGAGATGGGGTTGCTTGAGGACCTTGGTTTTGGGCTCGATCTCAGCGTTTGCGCGGCCACCGGACAAACTGACAACTTGATCTACGTGTCGCCGAAAACGGGACGTGCCGTGAGCGCCGAGGGCGCGGGGGAATGGGCCGACCGGCTTCTGCCGCTGCCACCTGTGATGCTACGCCAGGGCGATGCACCGGACCGAGAGATTGCCGAAGCCTATCGCACGACAGGCTATTTTCTGGATCAACATCTGGCGGCAGAACTTGGAAATCTGCCCTTGCCGGACGCGCGCAACAGGTTCGTGGCGGCCTTCACCAAGCGCAGTCAACCAGTTTAACTTACGTGAACACCGGTACGGTGGTCTATTTCAGCATCAGGAGAAGATCGATCAGAGTTTCGACATGATTTCCCTTTTTCGATGATGCGACCAGGGCTGCATGGACGAGGCCTGGGAAGTCTGGATGCGTTGCATCAAGGGCTGCCAGCATCGCGGCGATGGTGTCGGTCATCGACGCATCTACGGCCTCGACTTCCTTACGTGCCACTTTGCTATGGGTGGCCCAAGCACGCACAGCCATGTCCACCGGTTTTTGGCGGTACTGGCCTAAAGCGCGTAATTGAGACACAGCGGTTTCGCTATTGGCGATGGCTTTTTCAAACCTTGCGGTTACATCATGCCGCCATGCTGCGAGTACCGCCTCGTGGAACGCAGGCACGTCTTTGAAATGCCAGTAAAATGAACCCTTTGTCGTCTCTAATGTGCGCGCCAGTGTTTCTGCGCGCAACCCATCCGGGCCTTGAGTGCGCAAGGCAACAAGCCCCGCATCAATCCATGTTTGCGGTGTTTTGCGAGTACGAGCCATGCTGTAGCGCATAGGCAGCCAGCTTAACAGTTTCAAGAAAATCCGATACATCGCCAGACTGAAGCACAGGTTTGGCCTAACGAAGTGGCAGTCGCGCTCTGGAGATGTGGACTAAAGGCTGTGCCAAACAGCGATTGCCACGACGATGACCATACTCAGCGCCATAGCTCCGTTGATGGCGCGTTGGCGTTTTGGCGCAAGGTTAAGCGCTTTCAGCCGTGCGCCGAACCAGACCCATGCGATGTGGATAGGAACCCATATCGCGTTCAGTATCAGGATTTTGACAACCGCCTCGATGACCAAGGCGTCGGCAAAAAGCGGAAACCCGGAAAAAAGCGCTGTGTTCACGGCATACGCTTTTGGATTGATAGGTTGCAAAAGGACACCGGCCAAAATTCCAGGCTCTGCCTTGGCCGGGATAAATGCGACCTCGGACCCCGCGGTTGCGATCCGTAGGGCAAGATACATCAGGTAGCAGGTCGAGACGACAAACAAGGTCCACCGCAATGCGGGCGCGGCAAGTATCAACGCGGCAAGCCCCGTTACGACGGCTATGGCAACCAAGTTGTTCCCGAGAAACAAACCCACAACATAGCGCAGGCCCGATTTGATCCCGAACGCTGCGCCGACGCCCGCGGCAGACAGAACGCCAGGCCCCGGGGTGATGATCAAAAAGAACACAGCTGCGGCAAATGTGAGCATACCGACACACAGTGCAGCGCTGGCTTGGCCCGTCAATAAGAAAGCCCGCCCAAGCGACTTGGGCGGGCTTCGCAGGGTGTTCGATGGGTGCCGCTCAGGCGAGCAAGCGCCGCGCGATCACTTGTGCTTGGATCTCTGCGGCACCCTCAAAAATGTTAAGGATTCTTGCATCACACAGCACGCGCGAGATTTTGTACTCCAGTGCAAAGCCGTTGCCGCCGTGGATTTGCAGCCCGTTATCCGCACAGGCCCAAGCAACGCGCGCGCCCAGAAGTTTGGCCATGCCAGCCTCCAAATCGCAGCGGCGGCCTGCATCCTTTTCCACAGCAGAAAAATAGGTCAACTGCCGCGCGACCATAATCTCGACGGCCATCATGGCCAGCTTGCCCGCGACACGAGGGAAGTTGATCAGCGATTTGCCAAACTGCTTGCGGTCCTCGGCGTACTGCATCGAGATGTCGAGCGCGGATTGTGCGACCCCGATTGCACGCGCCGCCGTTTGGATGCGCGCCGACTCGAAGGTTTCCATAAGCTGCTTAAAGCCTTTGCCCTCTTCGCCCCCTAGAAGGTTCTCGCCTTTGACATGGAAATTGTCGAAACCGAGCTCGTATTCCTTCATGCCGCGATAGCCCAAGACCTCAATCTCGCCACCCGTCATGCCGGGTGTCGGGAAAGGCGTCTCGTCCGTGCCAGGTGTCTTCTCGGCCAAGAACATCGATAAGCCTTTGTAATCTGTCGTGTCGGGGTCCGTCCGCGCCAAAAGTGTCATCACATGCGTGCGAGATGCATGTGTGATCCAGGTCTTATTGCCAGTGATCGCGTAGTCGCCAGCGTCGGTTTTAACTGCGCGTGTGCGTAGGCTGCCAAGGTCAGAGCCTGTGTTCGGCTCGGTGAAGACGGCCGTCGGCAGAATTTCTGCAGATGCAAGTTTGGGTAGCCAATTCGCCTTCTGGTCATCAGTGCCGCCCGCCAGGATCAACTCGGCCGCAATTTCTGACCGCGTTCCGAGCGATCCAACCCCTATATAGCCGCGCGACAGTTCTTCCGACACGACGCACATCGACGCTTTGGAAAGACCAAATCCGCCGAATTCTTCAGGGATGGTCAATCCAAAGACGCCCATCTCTGCCAGTTCTTCGATCACCTCGATTGGGATCAGTTCATCCTTGAGGTGCCAGTCATGCGCATATGGCTCGACCTTCTCAATGGCGTAGCGGCGGAACTGCTCGCGGATCATCTCAAGCTCGTCATCCAAGCCCGATGCGCCGACGGTGATGTTTGCGGCCTGCTCCTGCATCAGTTCGACTAGGCGTGTGCGCGCCGCTTGCGTGTTACCTGATTGGGTCAGCATCATCACTTCGGTGGTCATCATGACCCGCTGGTCGTCCTGGCTAACACCAAGGTCTTGCAAACGGACAATCTCCCCCTGGTTCATTTGAATGCCACCGTAGATCTGCCAAAGGTACTCACCAAAGGCGATTTGATGGATCAAGTGTTCTAGTTCTCCAAACTTGCCCTGCGCATCCAAACCTTCGGCCCAAGCTTGCATCTGCGCCAAAGACTCGCAGTACGTCGCGAGCCATGCCAGCCCATGTGCCGCGGTTTGATGCTGTTCAATGAGGCGGGCAGAGACACGGTCGCCTGCGGTCACCATGGCGCGCACGCGGTCTGTTGCTGTCTGTGTGATGGTCTTTACGGGCTGCACGGCGGCAGCGGTCAGTGCCAACAGGTCCGGCAAAAGTGCGGTTTCTGTCAGCGTCAAATCTTGGCCGTCATGTGCCATGTTACCTACTCCTCGAACTGTCCCGGTCGGTTTAGTCATTTCGCAGTTGCAGCGCAACAAAAATGCGCCAAATGCCGCTGTCTGCGGTTTATTCTTTCGTCGCTAGATTTGCGATGCAGGATATAGGCCGAAGTGATACGCCGTCTATATGGACGTTGTGTTGAATTTACTAAGCCCCGGCGCATGGGTCGCAGCCTGTGCAATTGCGGTGGTGGCGGGGTTTGTGAAAGGTGTTGTTGGATTTGCAATGCCAATGGTCATGGTGTCGAGTTTGGGATCGTTCATGGCGCCCGAGCTTGCCTTGGCTGGTCTGATTCTCCCCACTGTTGTCACAAACTTTCTTCAAGCAACACGCGCCGGGCTTCAGGGCGCAAAGGTCGTGACGCGCAAGATGCGGTGGTTTCTTGCCCCTGGCGGTGTCGCCCTGATCTGTGGCGCAGTTCTTGTGCCGTATGTTCCGGAACGCACCTACTTCCTTATTCTAGGCGTTCCCATCGTCGCCTTTGCCGTATCGCAATTGATTGGATGGCAGTTAACCGCCACACGTCAAACAATTCGGTTTGATGTGACCGTCGGAACCATTGCGGGGACGTTCGGTGGGATCTCTGGGGTTTGGGGGCCGCCAACAGTCGCCTATCTGACGGCTTTGAACACACCAAAGGCCGAACAGATGCAGGCGCAGGGCGTGGTCTATCTTGCAGGGGCGGTTCTGTTGGTCGTCGCGCACGCTAGTTCCGGTCTGCTCAACTGGGTTACGTGCGCTTTTTCCGCCTGTCTCGTGCTTCCCGCACTTTTGGGGATGGCGGCCGGGACAGCGGTGCAGGACCGTATCGACCAATATGTCTTTCGCCGCGCCACACTACTTGTCCTGCTGGTCGCAGGTGCGAACCTCGTGCGGCGCGGAATGTTTCTGTGAATTATGAGGCGCGTCGCTCGACCGAGACACCGGCAATGTCTTCGATGAACGAAACAATACGCGTCTTTACCGTTTCATCCTGGATGGAAGAAACAGCATCAAGGATCTTATAGTTTAAGTCCTTGTTTTCATTTGCAGCATCATCTTCTGGCAGTCCTTCAAAGAAGTATGATGTGGGAACGCCAAAGATCTTGGACAGCTCGTAAAGCCGGCTTGCAGCGACACGATTGGAGCCAATTTCATACTTTTGAATCTGTTGAAACGACAGATTCAATTGCTGCGCTACGTCGGTTTGCGACAGGCGGCGCATGGCCCGCATTTGCTTAATCTTTTTACCGACATGAACATCTACTGGATGCGACATTACAAGGTACCTCTGGTTGAACTCAGCAAAATCTCGCCGCAATTGCAATTTCATTCAATTTGTTAACTTTCACCATTTTTCAACCGTAAATGGTCCATAAATGGTTGACTGTGGGTACCTTACTGGGTGATAAATCGTACACTGATGGATGATCAATTTACCATCAAGCCAGGAGGCGCTTCTAAGTTGGACGGTGGATCGCTGGATATCACTCGGAAAGTAAAGGATTTTCCTTTACTCTTTGAGATGCTGCGATCCTTCACAACGCTTGCTCGGACACTGAACTTATCGCACGCAGTTAAGGAATTGGGCAGCACGCGGCAAACGTTGCGGCGACATATCTCCCAAATCGAGGAAATGAAGGGCGTGGCGCTCTTCGAAATTTCTGAACGCCAATATAAACTGACGGAAGCAGGGCAGAAGATTTTGCCTGAAGCGCTCGATTTATTGGCGCAGGCCGAGGCTTGGGCTTACGGCAATACGCGCCAAGTTGACGGTCTTCAGTATATCTCGAGCGTGCATCCCGACGGCTGGTTCTTTTATCAACAACAGCACCGCATCAGCCGTGTTTTTTCTGCTTCTTCTCCGTTGCTGCGAGACAGCGTTTTGGCATGGACCGAGTCGGGCGGCCAGTTGGAGCATCCCGCAATGGTGAGCGTGCGGCCAATGTTCAATGTGTTCCGCAAAGTTGATCACAACTGGTTGTTTACGGAAGTTGGAGACGATAGCTCGTTTGTCTCTTGGGTCGGGTGGAAAAACGCGCGGTCTTCGATTGGTCGTGTGATGGGCCAACTCCCTTATGGGACGTCTATCGAACGGCTGATGAGCCTGGCGTATCAGGAAGTCGAAAAAACCGACTCAATCCGCCTAGATCACATTTTTACAGTCCTTCCTTTGGGCGATGACGCGGTTCCAACACCTGTAGTTTACGAACGACTCCTCCTGGGCGCGCGATTCCCAGACGACAGCTTCGCGATGATCTCGGTGGCACGCAGGACATATGATGTAGAGATTGAGGGCGTTACACCCGAAATGTTGAAAAACATGCCGGAGGAGTACTTGATGTAGCGGCAAAAACCCGCTGGGCGTGCGATTTTTGCGTACGCCGACGAAAATCAGTTTAAGGTTAACCTCGACTGAAGAACTCAGGAGGGGACAATGTCGCTTTATCAAAATCGCGCTGATGAGAGGTTTGAAGCCGCGGGTCGCCAAATCCTGCGCGAGCACGGGGTCACCCTCACGTTCGGCGAAGACTTCCAGGAATTCAAAGAAATTGTGACGCAGGCGCGTCCCGATCACCGCGTCGGCGATCCGTTTGATCCGGATGTTTCGGACTTGCACAAAGACAACGCGCTGTGGGTTGTCGGGCGCGATTTGGATGGGGTCGTGATGCACACTTATGCGATTCGGCTGCTGCCCATGGGAGATTTGACCCTGGCCGAGTACTTTCGGGCGCACTACCGCGAGTTCTTTCCCGAGCGAGAAACAGTCGATTTTTCCCGTGCACGATACAAGCCCGGTCCAGGCGCTAAGCGCATCCAAGGACGGGTGGGGTATTGTGGCGAGTTTTGGGTGGGCGGCAAGCCGGGCCAGTTTCGCGGCACAGGCATCACGGGGATTCTGGGGCCGCTCGCCTTTTTGGCCGCGATGCGCCGTATCACACCCAACTACCTGATTGGCTTTATGCCGCGGCCAGTCATCTATAAGGGCTTTGGAATGCGTTCAGGCTGGATGCATGCAGAGCCCTACGCGATGCGCTGGTACACAAAAAACAGCCAGCACATGCTGGATGGAACTATGGTTTATATGAGTGCTGAGGATATTGGTTTCTTGGTCGACTTGCCAATTACGCCAACGATGTCCATGGCCGCTTGACCGGTCGCGGAGGGCTGTTGGCCCTCCGCAGTTGTGGTGTCAGCCGATCTTCGCGTCGCGCACATCTTCATCGATATGGGGCAGGTACTGCTCAAAGTTGTCCGAGAACATTTGGACCAGTTTGTCTGCCTGAACATCGTAGGCCGTTGCGTCATCCCAGGTGCGGCGCGGATCCAGAAGAATGTCCGGAACACCGGGGACTGAGATCGGAACGTCAAAGCCAAAGTTGGGGTCTTTGCGAAACTCAACTTTGGCCAGCGTGCCGTCCAGCGCCGCCGTCAACAGCGCGCGGGTCGCCTTGATTGGCATCCGTGACCCCGTGCCATAGGCACCGCCTGTCCAACCCGTATTCACAAGCCAACAGGTTGCCCCATGCTGCGCAATCTTTTCGCGCAAAAGGTTGCCGTACACCTCAGGCCGACGTGGCATGAAAGGCGCGCCAAAGCATGTTGAGAAGGTCGGCTGTGGTTCCGTCACGCCCCGCTCCGTCCCAGCGACCTTGGCGGTGAACCCAGACAGGAAGTGGTACATCGCTTGCGCGGGCGACAGCCGCGCGATGGGCGGGAGTACACCGAACGCATCGCATGTCAGCATAATGATATTCTTTGGGTGGCCGCCCAACGCCGAATGCGAGGCGTTCGAGATGTAGTGCAGCGGATACGCGCACCGCATGTTTGCAGTCAAGCTGTCGTCCTCGAAGTCCAGCTCTTTTGTCTCGGGATCGTAGACCATGTTTTCGATCACAGTGCCGAACTTTGAGGTCGTCGCGTAAATCTCGGGTTCCGCTTCCGCGTTCAGGTTAATCGTTTTGGCATAACACCCGCCCTCGAAATTGAACGTGCCCCGGTCAGACCAGCCGTGTTCGTCATCGCCGATCAGCATCCGCTCTGGATCAGCAGACAGAGTGGTTTTGCCGGTACCCGACAGGCCGAAGAAAATAGCCGTATCCACGGGGTTGCCCATGGCATGGTTGGCCGAGCAATGCATCGGCATGATGCCCTTTTCCGGCAGCAGGTAGTTCAGCAGCGTGAACACCGATTTCTTGTTTTCGCCCGCATACTCGGTGCCGCCAATCAGGATCAGTTTGCGGTCGAAGTTGAGCGCAATCACGGTCTCGGATTGGCAGTCGTGCTTTTCAGGGTTGGCCTTGAAGCTGGGGCAGTTAATCACGGTGAAATCCGCAATAAATTCATCCACTTCATCAAGGTCAGGACGACGCAGCATGTGGCGAATAAAGAGGCCGTGCCAGGCAAGTTCGGTCACCATGCGCACGTTGATCGCGTGCGCGCGGTCCGCGCCGCCAACCAAGTCCTGAACAAAGTAATCTTTGCCCTTCATATGGGCCAACATGTCAGCATAGAGCGCGTCGAACCCAGCCTCGGACATTTCCGCGTTCGCGTCCCACCAGATCGTGTCCGCGACGCTTGCCGTTTTAACCACGTGTTTGTCCTTGGGTGAGCGGCCCGTGAACTTGCCGGTCGACACAAGGAACGTGCCGCCTTGTCCCAATTCGCCTTCACCGCGCTTGAGCGCAGTTTCGATAAGCGAGGGTTCCATCAGGTTGTAATATACCTGGCCAAGATCAGTAATGCCTTGATCTTCAAGCCGAAAATCGGGGTTCACCCGTCCAATTGTCATCAAACTATCTCCTGCGAAATCCCTACATGGGAAAGTTGCTCTGCCGCCCTCTTGCGAACACTGCAGAGGGTTTGAGCCGGTTTACACAGATACTTTAGGGCATGAATAGGACGCTGTGGTGTAGTTAGCGCCACCAGAGTTAAGGTTAGCGCAATCACCCGCGAACAGTCGCCTGGAACACGCGAAATTGTGCGACAATTTAGCCATTCCTAACCAATTTCCTGTCCTGTTGTCGTGAAAACCTCGACCGATTCGCAGTTGTCAGTTGATTCGCAACCCCAAAAGGGTCAAAGGTGGCGAAAAAAACAACGACTTGAGCAGTATAAGGAAACAGGCAATGTCAAAAATTGCATTGGTAGATGATGATCGGAATATTCTGACGTCCGTCTCCATGACGCTTGAGGCCGAAGGGTTCGAAGTAGAAACGTATAACGACGGACAGGCGGCGCTCGACGCATTCAACAAAAAGCTTCCCGACATGGCGGTCTTGGATATCAAGATGCCGCGCATGGATGGCATGGATTTGCTGCAGCGCTTGCGTCAAAAAACCACGATGCCGGTTATCTTTTTGACGTCGAAAGACGACGAGATCGACGAGGTTCTAGGTCTCCGGATGGGGGCTGACGACTATGTGAAGAAACCTTTTTCACAGCGTCTGTTGGTCGAGCGTATTCGCGCGTTACTCCGTCGCCAAGACGCCGTGTCTGGGGAAGTCGTCGCCGAGACGGAAGACACGAAAGTTATGGTGCGCGGCGAATTGTCGATGGATCCATTGCGGCATGCGGTGACCTGGAAAGGTCGGGACGTGTCGCTGACCGTGACAGAGTTTTTGCTGCTGCAAGCCTTGGCGCAGCGTCCGGGTTTCGTCAAAAGCCGCGACCAGTTGATGGATGTTGCGTACGACGACCAAGTCTATGTCGATGACCGGACGATCGACAGCCACATCAAACGCCTGCGCAAAAAGATGCGGAGTGCGGATGACACTTTCTCGGCGATTGAGACGCTTTACGGCATCGGGTACCGCTACAACGAAGACTAAGCGCACGCGCGCTCCGAGATCGAAAGAGGGTGTGTGAAAGACACTGGTCTTCACGAACACGGCGCTGACGTCATTTTGGGCGACGACTGGGTCGCACCAAAGAGTGCTGCGCCGACTGAAATGACAGCCCATCGGCAAAGCCGTGGGCTGCTTTCGTTGCGCTCGTCGCCGCTTGCGCGCAAGATCATCACATTTAATCTCATCGCTTTGGCGGTTTTGGTTGCGGGCATACTCTACTCCAACTCTGCGCAGAACTCGCTTGCGATCGAGCGCAGCACGTCCATCGTCTACAAGGCCGAGCTCATTACCAACGTAGTGGAAGCCAGCCTGAATGGCGCTGGGGTGACGTCGTTGTCCATTGGCGCACAATCGGATCTTGATCGGGCTCTGGATCAGATCGATCTGCGGGTTGGGTCTGAAGTGTTTGTGTTCGATACAGAGGGCGCCCTGCTCGCACAAAAAAGCGGTACGGTCAGCGGCGCGGCCGTCGCGGATGCCGAAGCGGGAAGTACCGTTCTGACGGATGGGTTGGCCAAGCTTTGGAATGTGATCGCCGCCCCGATAACTGGGGTTATCACAACGGAAGACACTGTGCAGGCGCAGTTGCAGCGGCAGGTTGAACGAACGGCAGGTCAAGGTTTGCGCTTTAATGGGCGCATCAGCAGTCCAGATGGAACGGTGTTTTCGGCCGGAACGCCCATTTCTTTAAACGGACAATCGGTCGGAATCGTTGCATTGACGAACGCCGCCGGCGAGATTGACCAGCTGGCGCGCGCAGAGCGCGAGCGCGTACTTCAGATGTTCCTGATTGCGACGCTGGTGTCCGTTGGCCTAAGCCTTGTTCTGGCGTCAACGATTGCAAACCCAATCGCAGATTTGTCGGCAGCGGCTGAGATCGGGCGCGACAAAAACGCTCGCAAGGTGAACCCCGGGCGCATTCGAATACCGGATCTTACGGCCCGGCCTGATGAAATTGGCAGGCTTTCGGGTGCATTGCGGTCTATGGTGGCAGCGCTTTATACACGGATCGAAGGGAACGAGCAGTTCGCAGCGGACGTCGCCCACGAGATCAAAAACCCCCTGGCGTCTTTGCGCTCTGCGGTCGGCACGTTGCGCATGGTCAAACGCGATGATCAACGCGAAAAACTTCTGGATGTGATCGAGCATGATGTCCGCCGACTAGATCGTTTGGTCAGCGATATTTCAAATGCGTCACGGCTTGATAGTGAGCTGGTCAAAGAGGAAGAAGAGCCTTTCAACTTGCTCAAAATGTTGGACAACCTTGCACAGTTTCTTGGTGAAGATGCGCGCGGTAAGAGTATCGACTTCATCCTGGATCTGCCGGACGGCAATGTGACCGTACATGGACTAGAGGCAAGGTTGGCGCAGGTTTTTGTAAACTTGATAACAAATGCCATTTCTTTCTGCGAAGATGGCGATGCGATCCGCGTTTGGGCTCGTAAGCGCGAAAACCGGGTTTTGGTGGTAGTTGAAGACACCGGTCCCGGTATTCCGGACCAAGCGCTCGGTAAGATCTTCAAGCGCTTCTATTCTGAACGCCCGCAAGAGCACTTTGGGAACAACTCGGGTCTGGGTCTCGCCATTTCCAAGCAGATTGTTGAAGCGCATGGCGGTGTCATCTGGGCGGAGAACATCCGCCCAACGGACGCGGATATCACATCAGAGCCGCTCGGCGCACGTTTCGTCGTCGGCCTTCCTGTGTAACTGCACGGGGATACCCCGGTGGCGTCACCGACAGTGATCCCCGATACGACGCCGGCGACTGTGCACGGCTCGGCTGTCGCCGTAAAAGGACGCGGCCTTTTGTTTGTAGGCCCTTCGGGCTCTGGTAAATCATCGCTCGCCTTGCAGATCATTGCTCTGGGGGGAGGCACGTTGATAAGTGATGACCTTGTTTCACTCATGTACGACACGGCCGGGCCCGTTTTGCGACACCCTGAAGGGGCGGCTGAAGTTGGCAAAATCGAAGCGCGCGGGGTCGGGCTGCTCCAGGTTAGCATGACGACGTCGGCGCCACTTTGTCTGATCGTGGATATGGCGACGGCGGAAAACGCACGGTTGCCCGCGCCAGTGGTCCACAAGATTGACGGTCTATCGGTTCCGCTTCTGAAAAAAGTTGAAACACCCGCTTTTCCGGCACTCTTGCTGACTTATGTGGCACAAGACCTGTGTAAGGATTAACTGCATGCAGATCGCGCCGCGCAAACTCGTTTTGGTAACCGGACCATCCGGTGCGGGTTTGTCCACGGCGACACGCGCGCTTGAGGACGGTGGTTTTGAAGCGGTCGACAATCTGCCCCTACGGCTTATCGGTCCCCTGATCGACCATCCTGGCTCGGACAGACCTATTTCGCTCAGCCTAGACTTGCGAAACCGCGATTTTTCCCCGGAAGCCATTTTGGAACTATTGGAAGCCCTAGAAGCGAGACCGGATGTAGAGCCGCAACTGCTGTACTTAGAGTGTCGGACAGAGGAGATTCTGCGCCGATATTCAAGCACCAAACGACCGCATCCGATCGCCGCGGCACCGTCTCTTTCGGAAGCAGTTGCACTCGAACAGGAGATATTGCGACGTTTGAAGGCGCGCGCAGACGTGCTGATCGATACGAGTGAATTGAACCCGCACGAACTGCGTGCCGAGGTAGAGCGGTTCTTTGCGCCGCTGCAGAACCAACGCATTGCTGTGCAAGTGCAGTCGTTTTCCTACAAGCGCGGCCTGCCGCGTGGTGTCGATTATGTCTTTGACTGTCGATTTCTAAGAAATCCGCATTGGAACGAGGCTTTGCGTCCCATGGATGGGCGGTCAGACACGGTTCAAAGCTACGTGGCGGAAGACAGTCGGTTTGGCGCGTTTTTGGCTCAGGTCCGCGACCTTGTTTTGTTTGTCCTGCCAGGGGTACAGGAAGAAGGCAAAAGCTACTTGACCATTGCCTTTGGATGTACGGGCGGCAAACACCGGTCAGTCACGCTTGCAGAAAGGTTGGCCCAGGCCCTTGCAGAAGAAGGTTGGCAAGTGTCAATTAGGCATCGCGAGTTGGACCGCCACAGCGCAGGGACGCCCACGTGATTGGTATTGTAATTGTTGCCCACGGACACCTGGCCAGAGAGTATCTGGCCGCCATTGAACACGTGGTCGGCAAGCAGCCCGGTATCATCGCCATTGGAATTGAGCCGAACCATGACCGTGAAGCAAAGCAAAACGAAATTTGCGCTGCGGCAGATGCCGTGGATGACGGGTCTGGCGTGGTCATGGTGACGGATCTCTTTGGCGGGTCTCCGTCGAATCTCAGTCTCAAAGCTTGCCGCTCACATGGGCGAAGAATTCTCTATGGGGCGAACCTACCAATGTTGATCAAACTTGCCAAAAGCCGACACAAACAAGTTGAAGACGCAGTGCAAGCGTCGTTGGAAGCGGGCAAAAAGTACATCGATAGCCAAAATATGAGCACAGGCTAAACATCAAGACGCTGCGATGACCGAACTCACTTTGAAAATCCAGAATGAAAAAGGCTTGCACGCGCGCGCCTCGGCAAAGCTTGCGGAGCTCGTGGAAGGTTTTGACGCCCGTGCCCGGATCAGCAAAGATGGCCTATCGGCATCAGGTGACAGTATCATGGGACTTCTGATGTTGGCAGCGGCGAAGGGAAGCAGTATTGACGTTGAAACGTCAGGCCCAGAGGCCGAAGCGCTCGCAGAGGCGCTCGCCAACCTGGTGCGTGACAACTTTGGGGAGGATGCCTGACTCCCGCGGGACGCAGGCAAGAAAGGCGCGGACGTGGTCGAAAGCACGCAAAATTCGGGGGGCCTGTCTCGGGTGCCATTACAAAAAGCGGCTGCGCAGTCCAAGCCAGAGACGGTGACGTTCACCAAATATGATCGCCGCAGCCTGTCTTACGCATCCACATTTGAAGATCCCTGGAAAGGGTCGATTATCCGGGTGATGGAGGCCTTGACCGGCAAGCTCACAATCTTGCGGTTAATTCGCAAGTTTGAAAAGAGCGGTGCGCCTTCGGGCCAGGCCTTCTGGCGGGCCTGTTTGGATGTCATGGGCATTGATCTGACGACACCGCAACATCAGCTCGAGCGTATCCCAAAAGAAGGGCCCGTCATTGTGGTGGCCAATCACCCACATGGTATGGTTGATGGGATGATGTTTGCGGACCTGATCGGACGGGTTCGTCCAGATTACCGTATCTTGACGCGCTCTTTGTTGACGGCCATCGACGAAGTCGCAGGCAGCTTTATGATCCCTGTGCCGTTTCCACATGACCAAGACGCGCAGCGCAAAATGGTTGAGATGCGCGCAAAGGCGATGGAGCATCTGGCACATGGCGGGGTTGTTGCACTCTTCCCCTCGGGGGTTGTTGCGTCATCGGATACATGGTTTGGCCCGGCAATCGAGCGCGAGTGGAACGTGTTTACGGCCAAGATGATCCGTAAATCCGGTGCAACCGTTGTGCCAATGCGGTTTCCTGGACAGAACAGCCGTCTGTATCAGATCGCGACACGGGTGTCGCCGATCTTGCGACAGGGTTTGCTGCTTCACGAAATCGTTCATTCGCTCAACAAGCCGCAGGGACCAGTTGTCGGGCATCCTGTTCCGCAGGAGACTGTGAACGGGTTTAGTAGCGATCCGCGCGGTTTCATGGCCTGGCTGCGCGAACATACAATGTCGCTGAAAGACTGAACTCTTAGCGCCTGAAACGATGAAAGCTTTCGGCCACGTTCTTTCGAGAACAGAGGGCGCCGCAAACGCGTTACCGTGTCGGCTTGGGGGTGTCCCCTCTGTAGTCGTAGAACCCGCGCTGCGTCTTGCGACCAAGCCAGCCAGCTTCAACATACTTGGTCAGAAGCGGACAAGGACGATATTTGGTGTCTGCCAAGCCATCATGCAAGACGTTCATAATGGCCAGGCAGGTGTCTAACCCGATGAAATCTGCAAGCTCAAGCGGACCCATCGGGTGGTTTGCCCCAAGCCGCAAAGACACATCAATGCTCTCGACGCTGCCCACACCTTCATAGAGCGTATAGACAGCCTCATTGATCATTGGCATCAGTATGCGGTTGACAATAAAGGCTGGGAAATCTTCTGCACTGGCAGCGGTCTTTCCCAAACGATCGACGACGGCACGACAGGCCGCAAACGTTTCTGCATCTGTTGCTATGCCGCGGATCAACTCAACCAACTGCATGACCGGTACAGGGTTCATGAAATGAAATCCCATGAATTTTTCGGGTCGATCCGTGCGGCTGGCCAATCGCGTGATGGAGATTGAGGATGTATTCGAAGTCAGGATGGTGTCCGGGCCCAAATGAGGCACCAAGTCTTCGAAAATGGCTTGTTTGACAGTTTCCCGCTCGGTTGCGGCTTCGATTATGAGGTCTGTCTGGCCCAAGTCTTTCAATGTCAGCGAGGTTTGGATTCGGCGCATCGCCTCGTCCTTCTCGGCGCCCGAAATTCTGTCCCTTTTTACCTGTCGGTCCAGGTTCTTTTCGACAGTGGCCACTGCGGCACGCAAGGCGTCTTCAGAGATGTCGTTCAGCAGCACCTCATAACCGGCCAGCGCCATAACATGCGCGATCCCGTTGCCCATTTGCCCCGCACCCACGACGCCAATCTTCGAGATGTCCATCAAGTTCCTCTTTCGTTTGCAGCCACCATAGGCGTGTCGCTGCTTGTGCAGCAAGACCCGCTGCGCTTGCAAACAGGCTTGAGTGGGGCCGTTATGACTTTGGCAAGGTATTCGCGTTACAAATCCATGTGGGAATTAAATGGTGGGTGACATGAGCTTTGGTGCGCAGGGCGAACCTTCGCTAGACTATTTGCCGTGCCGGTACGGTAACTCTAAACTTTTGTTTCGCGGTCCAAAGCGGGATCTGGACGAGTCTTACATAGCGTTTTTGGGAGGTTCAGAAACCTATGGCAAGTTCGTGGAGGCCCCGTTTGTTAAGCTGCTTGACGCGCAGCTCCCGGTGCAATGCGTGAATTTTGGATGTCTGAACGCAGGCGTCGACGTCTTTTATAACGATCCTTTCGTTCCTGACGCAGCCTCTCGGGCAAAGGTTACCGTCATTCAAGTTCCGCCAGCGCAAAACATGTCTAACCGGCTTTACACTGTGCATCCGCGTCGAAACGACCGATTTGTGTCGGCGACGACAATGCTCAGCACAGTTTTTCCCGATGTCGACTTTGCGGGTTTTCACTTTAACAAGCACTTGTTGACGCATCTGCGTGATCTTTCGCCAGATCGGTATCGGCTGGTGGAGCAGGAGTTGGCGCAGGCCTGGGTTGCGCGGATGACATCGCTGCTGGCGCGTATCTCCGGACGTATTATCCTAATGTGGGTGTCGGAAAGACGGCCAGAGGACCATGAACAGTTTGACGTGGAACCGATGCACGTGACCCGCGACATGCTCGACAAAGTTCAGGAACATGTCACATCGTATCTTGAGATTTGTTTGAACCGCACCGATCAAGACGACGGATGCATTGGTATGGTCTTTAGCGACCTCGAAGCGCCTGCGGCCAAAGAGATGATTGGGGTAAATGCGCATACGCAAATCGCGGCAGAATTGGAGCCCGTTTTGCGCCGCATGCTATGATATTGGGTCCGCACACCTGCAGCGCGGACCCAGGTTTTGGGTTTTAGCCGAGTTTCTCTGTCAACTCAGGCACCGCGTCAAAAAGATCAGCAACTAAGCCGAAATCAGCAACTTGGAAGATCGGCGCTTCCTCGTCTTTGTTGATCGCAACGATGACCTTGCTGTCTTTCATGCCCGCCAGGTGCTGGATCGCGCCTGAGATCCCGACCGCGACGTAAAGGTCTGGCGCGACGACTTTGCCGGTCTGGCCAACTTGCCAATCGTTTGGTGCATATCCCGAGTCCACCGCAGCGCGCGAAGCTCCAACAGCTGCCCCTAATTTGTCCGCAAGTTTTTCGATCAGCGCAAAGTCTTCTTCGGACCCAACGCCGCGACCACCCGACACAACCACGCCGGCAGACGTCAGTTCTGGGCGGTCGGTTTCTGCGACTTTATCCTCGACCCAAGCGGACAGTCCCGGATTGGCAGCGGCAGCAATCTCTTCAACTGCGGCGGACCCGCCGTCACCTGCTGCATCAAATGTCGATGTGCGGACCGAGATCACTTTGGTCGCATCCGACGACTTCACTGTCTGAATAGCGTTGCCAGCATAGATCGGGCGATCGAACGTGTCCGCGTCACCAACGGCGACGATGTCAGAAATGACCATCACATCCAACAGGGCAGCGACACGCGGCAACAAGTTCTTCGCAGCCGCAGTCGCGGGTGCCACGATGTGCGAGTAGTCTCCAGCAAGTGAAACCACCAAGTCGCCCAGCGGCTCTGCTAAGTCGTGGCCGTACGCGTCGTCCGAGGCGCAGAGTACTTTAGTAACACCGTCGAGCTTTGCAGCTTCGGCCGCAGCACTTGCGCAGGACGCGCCTGCGCACAGGACTGTTACGTCGCCCATTGCCTTTGCAGCCGTCAGGGCCTTTGCGGTGGCGTCAACAGCAAGATCATCACCGGAAATTTCAGCAATCAAAAGGACAGCCATTAAACCGCTCCCGCTTCTTTAAGTTTCGACATCAGTTCATCGACCGAGCCCACTTTGATACCGGCGGCACGCGCCTCTGGCTCTGCCGTTGTGACGACCTGCAAGCGCGGCGTGACGTCGACGCCGTAATCGGCGGCTGTCTTTTCGTCCAACGGCTTTTTCTTGGCTTTCATGATGTTGGGCAGCGACGCGTAGCGCGGCTCGTTCAGCCGCAGATCAACTGTGATGATCGTTGGCATATTGACTTCAATCGTCTGCAGGCCGCCATCAACTTCGCGGGTGACTTTCGCGGTGTCGCCGGCCACGTCGACTTCGGAGGCAAATGTGGCTTGGCTCCAGCCCAAGAGGGCGGACAGCATCTGGCCTGTCGCGTTCATATCGTTGTCGATGGCTTGCTTGCCGCAAAGGACAAGACCGGGCTGTTCTTCTTCCACGATCTTGGCAAGGATTTTTGCAACAGACAAAGGTTCGATATCGGTGTGAACATCATCTGCCGCAATCACCAGGATTGCGCGGTCGGCGCCCATTGCCAACGCGGTGCGCAGGGTCTCTTGGGACTGTTTCACGCCCACAGAGACCGCGATGATTTCTTCGGCTTGGCCTGCCTCTTTCAGTCGAATTGCTTGTTCGACAGCGATCTCATCGAACGGGTTCATCGACATTTTGACATTGGCAAGATCGACGCCGCTTCCATCCGCTTTCACGCGAACTTTCACGTTGTAATCGATCACGCGTTTTACAGGTACCAGGACCTTCATTGCGGTATCTCCCATTGGGTGGCGCGCCGCGGAAAAGCCTGGGCGCAAGTGTTCATCGTTCATCCCTTACTGAAGCATTACAGTGATTGGCAGGGGAGAATCGACATTTTGCGGCAGACTGACGCCGCGTTTGTGAAATTCCAAGCGATTTTTTCACGAGCGCGCAATGGTCGCAGGCGTTTCGCGGGTTGGGGTTTGGCGGTGGCTATCGGTTGGCGCCAGGAACCCAAAGAACATCGTCCGCGCCGTTTTCATTGGCCACGCGGGCTGCGACGAAGAACCAATCACTGAGCCGGTTCAGATATTTGACTGCCGCTGGATTGACGGCCTCCATCGTCGCCAGTTCGACAGACAACCGTTCGGCCCGGCGGGCTACGGTTCTGCATACATGCAAATTTGCCGAAAGCGTCGATCCACCAGGCAAGATGAAGCTTCGCAAAGGCTCCAACGCCCCGTTCATGTTGTCGATTTCATTTTCCAGGCGGGACACTTGTGCGTCTACCATGCGCAGCGGAGGGTACTCAGCCTCGGCATCTTTTTCCATGTCCGGTCGGCACAGGTCCGCGCCCAGGTCAAAGAGGTCATTTTGGATGAGTTCCAGCGCTTTGTCAGTATCGCCGGTGGCCTCAAGGCGCGCAACGCCCACGAAAGCATTCAATTCGTCAACGGTTCCGTACGCCGTCACGCGCATGGCGTGTTTTGCAACGCGGGCCCCATTTCCAAGTGCGGTTTCGCCTGCGTCACCGGTCTTGGTGTAAATTTTGTTGAGAACGACCATCAGTTTCCTCCGTTGCCACGGACCATGACCAAGATAACAATCAGCAGCACCGCCACGGCTTGGGCGATAATGCGGTAACGCATCATCTTGTTGGAACGTGTTGCGCTGTCAGCGTCCCCCTTGGCGAAGCTGCCGAGGCCCATTGCCAGAATGACGACAACGGCAAAACACACCAACAGAATCGCATAAAATAAAATGTCACCGCCCATGGCGCGCTGCCCCTCACATGCATGTTCGGCGTGATGTAGCGGGGCAGCACAAAAAAGCGAACCGATTTTTGAAAGAACTCGTTAACCGCGCGACAGAATGGCGTCGAGCCGCCGCGTACCGAGTACCCGGCGCAGCGCGTCCATCGCATAGGTCGGCGTCGTTACATAGTAGCGCGGGTTGGGTGCATCGCTTTCAAGGGCTTTGATCAACTTCTGCGTGACAGCGCTTGGCGGAAGCTCAAACCGATCACCGCCGCCACCCTTGTAAAGCCGATCTAGGAGGCTCTCTTCGTACTGTTTTGCCCGTGCCGACGCGCGCCAGTCGATCCAACGTTCGAATTGGGTAATCGCGTTTGTGCGAAAGGGGGTCGCGATCGGGCCGGGTTCGATCAGAACCACGTGGAGGGGCGTATCCCGCATCTCCAGCCTGAGCGTGTCTGTCAGTCCTTCCAACGCGAATTTTGTGGCGATGTATGCGCCGCGCCAGGGGGCCGCGACCAATCCAAGAACGCTCGAGCAGTTGACGATGTGACCGCTGCCCTGCGCGCGCATAACCGGGATCACAGCTCGGGTCAGACTATGCCAGCCAAAGAGATTGGCCTCAAAAATTGCGCGCAGTCCGTCGGTTGGTAGATCTTCTACCGGACCAGGTATTGCATAAGCCCCATTGTTGAAGAGTGCGTGCAAAGTGCCGTTTGTCGCATTCAAAACCTCGCCAAGCCCGGTTTCGATGCTGTCTGCATCTTCGTAGTCAATGCGCGGGCTCTCTAACCCTTCTGCCCGAAGACGTGCGCAATCGTCAGCCTTGCGGCACGCCGCGAACACGCGCCAGCCTTGGGCGGCTAATGTATGCGCGGCATCGTATCCGATACCGCTCGAGCATCCGGTGATGAGGATCGAACGTTGTGTCATGCGTTAGGCCCTGACGTGCCCAACGCAGAATTGCAATGTCAGAGCTGCCGCGCTTATTCGATTGAGAGCAAGAAATCAGCAATCCAACCGGATGTCGCGCCATTTGCAGTCACAAAACGTACCCAACCTGTGCCCGTATCTTCCAAAATTTCAACTTTGTCACCGAGCAACAGTTTGGCGGTAACGGGATAAGACGTTCCAGGCCCGCCGCGCACATTCACGCGGTTTGCGTTGACCACGCGGACTTCGTTGAAGCTTGCACGGGTCACATCAGGTTCGGCGCGCACTGGCACAGGCAAAATTTCCGGCGACGCGTTCGCGATTAGACTGGGCACGATCGCCACGTCTTGCGCAATCTGAACGGCTTTGGTCACTTGCGGCGTTTCAGCACGTGCATCTTGTGTCGCCGTGGTTTCATCCGCAGTGCGCGGCGCCGCGGAGACATCCTCGACGGAGGTCAAGTTCAACGCAACGCGCGTGACCTCTACGGGTTCGGATGCTTGTGCGTCGACAGATGTTTGCGCCGCATCAGCCACACGCGCGGGATTCAATTCCGTTGTTGTGACATCCGCAACACGAGCGCTCGCGGGTTCGAAATCCGCGCCGCCGCTCAATTCATAAAACGCCCAACCAAGCAAGGTGAAGACTGCTAAAATAAATCGCGCCATAATAGGCCCCCCAAAACGTGAACAGAGATACCGTTACCAAAAAACACTTTCGCCTTTCCCAAGGCTATCTCCGGTTTATCTTGATTCTGTGGAAAATCTGAGTGGGAATTTCGCCAGCTTTT
>CAWUIP010000024.1:0-32279 GCA_963922415.1 uncultured Aliishimia sp.
AAACCGCGCTTCATTGGGCCAGTGCAACGACAACCTTGATGCAGGCACCGTCTTCACACCACGCCATTCACTTCCACCGGCGAAAACTGCCGACATGCGGGACAAGGCCGACTTGTGCAATTGCGGCTATCGCTAACGCAGCATTTGTTAGCCTGTGCAGAAAGTTTGTTGTTGCGGTGCCGCGCGAGGCGCCGAAGCAGTTGTTGCATGGCGTCGATTTAGCTCGAACCGAACCCAAACCTTCGCTACAGCGTGATCGGACAGCTCAGACTTGGGCAAACCAGATGTGTGTACTAGCGGCTATTTCCGGCGTAGTCTATATCCTAAGCTGATGTGGTCTGTGTTCCAAGAAGCTGTGCCGGCGACTGGTAGAGCGGTCACCCTAGAGGCTAGCTCCAGAAAACCGCCTTCGGTGATATCGCAGATCGCGTTTCGGGCCATCCCGATGTTTGCGGCGTTCTGCATTTCAGCTGACAGGTTCGCGGCGGTGATACTTTCGCACCCAGAGGGCAATTCAGCCGCGATATGGCAGCGCCGCATCAGATCGGAGAATGCTCCAGGCAGCGCTTCTGCTTTTGCCACGCCTCCCAAAGCCTCCGCAGCTCGGGCATAGTTTACGTGCCCTTCTTGTTTCGAGACCAGCCAAGGCAAGCTAACTTCCAAGGCTAGACCTGTCGCGAGCCCGTGGTGAACGCGTGCCAACGACCCAAGCGCATGGCTGATGTTGTGACCCAAATGCGTGTTGCAGTTATGAAGCGCGAGCCCCGCAACCACGCTGCCCCAGAGAACTTTTGCACGTAGGTTGATATCCGCGCCGTCCGCCACCGCACCCGGAAGGGCATCGTTCAGAATGCGCAGTGCTTCCAGACCGTATATCAAACCTGCAGGGCTTGTGTTTCTCGCAGTGCAACCTTCCAATGCATGCGCGACCGCGTCAATGCCTGTCCAGGCGGTCAAGTGAGGCGGCAGGCTAAGCGTCAGTTCCGGATCGAGGATCGCCTGCGAGAACATGAGCTCCTCGCCCCAGAACCAGATCTTTGAGCCGTCAGTTTTTGAGATCACCGATGTGCGTGTGACTTCTGATCCAGTTCCGGCTGTCGTGGGTATGGCAATGGATGGAAGGCCGCTCTTCGGCAGTGGCTGAGCGGCCAGAGCAAACCTGTGAGCTGGCTGGTTACAAGGCGCAATCGCTGCAACCAGTTTGGCTGCGTCCATGGCAGCGCCACCGCCTAAACCAACGATTACCTCTGCGCTCGCAAGACGCGCCCGTTCGCACAGTGTGTCTACCAAAGTTTCTTTCGGTTCGCCCGAAACCTCAGCTGCGACCTCGACCGTGATACCCCTTTCGGACAACTGGTGTGCCAGCCTGTCTGTCACTCCAAGTTCGGCTAGGATCGTGTCGGCAATGACTAGAACGGGACCACCGCCTAAGGTGTTGACGAGGTCAGGTAGCTTGCGAGTTCGTCCAGCTCCGAAAGTAATGGGCGGGACCTGACCTATGTTGAATGTTTGCAATACTGCCACCCCCATTCCGATAGTTTCTATTTTGTTCTAAGCTTTTCCAGATGCTGAATTTGCTTCATGGTGTTGTCAGCAAGCTTTGCTGCAAGCTGCTAAATCAGACAGGACTGTTTCGCAACTTGGAATGTTACGATAGACATGTGCTTGCTTGAACAATTCAAACCAAAGAGACCAGCCAGCCCCATGCCCGACCGTAATTTTGAACCCATGACGAAAGCCGAAGTTGTAACCGCACAAAGGGCTTGGGCAAAATGTGTCACCGATCAAGACGTGGACGGATTGCTCGATCTCTACGACTTTGGCGATCCGGACGAGCCGCTTCTTTTCAAGCCAACCTTGGCGGACGTGATCCGCTTGGACGAGAAAGGGGCGCGCGCGTATTTCGTCGGTGGTGACCCCGACTATCCGCAAGACAACGGGTTTCTGAAACGTGGTTGGAAGACGGTTGAATTCCAAAGTGCTGTTGGGCCCATCCTGAAAGCAGGCGGGCTCGGATACAAAGATATGGGTCATTACACCTTTGTGGATGGTGCGGGGAACGCGACGCGGGCCGACTATACGTTTGCCTATCACAAGCTAGGAGGACGCGTTTTAATCTCGTTGCATCACTCCTCGTTGACTTGGTTTCCTCCCATTGAGGATTGAACCTGAGGAAACTGTGAAAAGAAAGAAACGATACTTTCCATGAAGGACAGCAACTCATGTCTCTCAATTATGTTATGCTTGGCTCAAACAACGTAGAAAAAGCGCGCGACTTTTACGATGCAGTTATGCCCGCGCTTGGAGGCAAGTTAACTGCTGAGTATATGCCTCACGCATTCTGCTACGAGTTGCGAGGGGGCGGGCGCGTTTGGGTTGCAACGCCGCATAACGAACAGACGGCTGTATCCGGAAACGGAAATATGGTTGGTTTTGCCTGCGAGACCAAAGCAGAGGTCGACGACGCGCATCGGATCGCTCTGGCCGAGGGTGGAACCAATGAAGGAGACCCAGGACCGAGGCCAATGTACGGGCCCGACTTCTATGGTGCCTATGTCCGCGATCTAGATGGCAACAAAATGAGCTTTGTTTACCTGGGTACGGACAAAGACTAGCAAGCGTTTGGTTCCCGGTCTTGCTCGGGTGCTTAAGCAAGACCGGGAGTGCCCAGAACTCAGACCGAAACGATTTTTCCAGGCAACGAGTTTACTGTCATTGTCTCTTCCGGCTGGAAGTGGATGACAGATCGGATCGATTCCCCTGCTTTGAGCAGGTCAAAGGCAGTGTTGATTTGTTCATGGTGCATATGGTGCGTGATGTAGGGGTCCACATCAAAATCACCGCGCAGCCATTCGTCCACCATGCCGGGTAGTTGGCTGCGGCCCAAGACGCCGCCAAATGCCGTTCCCCGCCAGACGCGACCAGTAACAAGTTGGAAAGGGCGGGTGGAGATTTCCTGTCCAGCACCGGCCACGCCAATGACGGTGCATTCGCCCCAGCCCTTGTGGCAGGCTTCAAGCGCCGACCGCATGAGATCTACGTTTCCAACCGCTTCAAAGGTGTAGTCCAAACCGCCATTGGTCATCTCGATCAAGACTTCATGGATCGGTGAAGAATGGTCCTTGGGGTTTACGCACTCGGTCGCCCCAAGCGACTTTGCGAGCGGAAACTTGTTCGGGTTCACGTCGATCCCGATGATGCGCGAGGCGCCTTTGAGAACGGCACCTTGAATGACGGCCATGCCCACGGCACCGAGCCCGAAGACGGCGACCGTAGAACCGGGCTCAACTTTTGCGGTGTTGCGGACGGCACCAATGCCGGTCGGCACCGCGCAACCCATTACCGAGGCCTTGGACAGGGGTGCGTCCTTGGAGATTTTTGCGACCGAGATTTCCGGTAGGACCGTGTATTCGCTGAACGTACTTGTGCCCATGTAGTGCAAGATCTGCTTGCCTTTGTATGAGAACCGAGACGTGCCGTCGGGCATAACACCTGCGCCTTGGGTCGCGCGGATCGTCTGACACAAGTTGGTCTTGCCAGACTTGATGTAGGGGCAATTCGGGTCCTCAGGCACGTAGAGCGGGATCACGTGATCGCCGGGTTTGACCGAAGTCACACCCTTGCCAACTTCTTCGACAATGCCGCAGCCTTCATGGCCTAATATGCATGGGAATAGGCCTTCGGGGTCTTCACCGGACAGCGTGAAGACGTCTGTGTGGCACAAGCTCGTTGTAACGATCCGAACAAGGACCTCACCGTCCTTTGGGCCTTCCAAGTCAATTTCTTCGATCTCCAAAGGCTGGTTTGGCCCCCAGGCGATAGCGGCGCGTGTCTTCATGGTATTTATCCTCCCCTTGGATCATCGATTGAACCGGTATTGGGTGTGCGCGATGGTGTATTGGATGTTGGATCAAAAACACGCATGGCTTGGAAATCCGATGTATTGAGGCTAAGCGAGCGGTATCCCTTTCGCAACTGCTTAAGTTACGAACCGAAATGGGTTAGACAGCCAACATGATGAAACGTAACTCTCGCCTATCTCTCGCGTTGCACACGTTGTCCCACATGGCCCAAGACATCGACCGGACGCAGACATCCTCGGAAATCGCGGACCATGCCGGTACCAATCCCGTCGTTGTCAGGCGGGTTCTAGGAAAGCTGCGTAAAGCCGGGCTGCTGACATCGGAACGTGGTCATTCAGGGGGTTGGCGGTTGGCGCGTCCATCGCATGAGATCTCCTTGGCCGACGTCTATCTTGCGCTTGAAGAAAGCCTAGTAGCACCCCGATCAGAGCCTGAACCGCATTCATGCCAGGTTGAGCGACATTTGGAAGGCAGGGTGATTGAAATTCTGAACGAGGTCGAAGCCACCCTGTTAGATCGGTTGTCGGCCACGACAATTGCCGAGACCGGTGGCGACGAACCTCAACTCGAGAACCTGTAGTGCCGCACATTTTCGCTCTCCTTCGAAATCTGGACCTTGTCAGGCCAAGCAAATCAAAGAGCCTTCCCACATGACGAACCAGCTTCCCCTTTGGCAGTGGACAGCAACCGATATCGCAATGGCGACGCGCAACGGAACACTCAGCGCGACTGAGGCGACCGAAGCCGCGATTGCGCGGATGGAGGCCGCCAATCCGGCGCTGAATGCCGTCGTCGAAAGTCTCGCGGATGAGGCGCGAACGGAAGCAGTAGCCCTAGACCGCAGCACAGCGCCCAAAGGCCCGCTGCATGGCGTGCCGGTCACGATCAAGATCAACGTAGATCAAAAAGGCCATGCGACATCCAATGGTGTGACGGCCTTCAAGGACGTTATCGCACCCGAGGACGCGCCGGTTGTTCGCAACCTCAAGGCCGCGGGCGCAGTTGTTATTGGTCGCACAAACACACCGGAGTTTTCTTTCCGGGCCGACACAGACAACCCGCTCTATGGTCGAACGCACAACCCGTGGGGGCCCCATGTCTCTGCCGGTGGGTCGTCGGGCGGTGCAGGTGCAGCAGTCATGGCGGGGATCGGCGCGCTCGCACATGGCAATGACATCGGTGGCTCGCTTCGGTTTCCGGCGTCTGCCAACGGCGCCGTGACCGTGAAGCCCGGTTTGGGGCGCGTGCCTGCCTTCAACCCGAGCCAGACATCAGAACGGGGCCTCCTGGCGCAATCCATGTCCACGCAAGGGCTGATCGTACGGACCGCGTCCGATCTGCATCTTTCGATGCCAGCACTGATCGCTCCCGATCCGCGCGACCCGTTTCATGTCGCGATGCCATGGCGTGGCCCGCCGTTGGCGTCTCCTACTCGGGTCGCTGTGGCCCGCGATGACTTCGGTTTTGGAATGCATCCCGACGTTGCAAAGGCGCTGGACAAAGCGGCATCGGCGCTCGCAGATGCAGGGTACGTATTAAACGACGTAGAACCGCCGCTCGCGCAGGAAACCGGCGAGGTTGGCTATCGCGCACTCTTGACTGAAGTGAATGCGCTGCTTGGCCCTGATATCCGTACATACGGCTCTACCGAAATCAATACACTGTTTGATCGGTACTACCGTCAATTTCCGCCATTTGAAGGCAATGACCTTCTTCGCATGTTTGCGCGCCGGACCTACTATGCGCGTCAGTGGGAGCTCTTTCTCGAGAAGTACCCTCTGGTACTCACTCCGTTGTTACTGAAACCCTACTTTTCGCCAGGACGCGATGCAAAAGGTGCGGACGGTGTACGAGACGCTTTGGGGTGTTCGCACTGGTCATTCATTATGAATTTTCTTGGTTTGCCGGCCGGTAACCTGCCTACGCATATCGCGGATTTGCCCGCCGGACCGAGCCCGATTGGCGTTCAAATTGTCGGGCGTCGATGGCGCGAGGACCTCATTGTTGACGCGATGCAGGCCATTGAAGCGCGCATCCCTCCTGCTTGCACGACACTCTGGGCGAGAAGATAGAGTGTCCTGACACTTCGATTGTTCGCTATTTGGAACCCTGATCTCATCGGGCTAACCATCTCGGTGCCACTCCATGCGGATCTCGGGAATGCCATCGACACCACTCTCTTTGCTACCCACTTCGACAAACCCTTCACGCCTGTAGAACGCGTGCGCCTTGGTATTGGGCGCGTGGCTCCAAAGCTGCAACCAATCGCGCCCCTCCTTGACCCGATCCATCAGAGCTTTGCCGACACCGTTCCCGGGCCGAGCGGTGTAAAGGCCCATGATTTGGCTCTCTTCCGTGTTGAAGGATAAGTACCCTTGGATCGGGTCTCCGACGACCCAGAATTCACGCACGGGTATGCCCGCGCGGATCATCTCTTCGATTGCCTGTGGTGCATGCTGTCTGAGCAGCCAGTCCTTTGCATCGATCCAATCGTTTACAATGGCCGCGCAGGCCGGAGCATCGTTTGGATTGGCGCGTCTTGTCTCAATGGTCATCGTGGCATCTCCGCAGGGGCGTGGCGCTAAGGATCATAGAACTGCAGCCACGTCGCTTCCAACAATCTGCGATGGCTGTTTGTGGACAAGAGCCCTGATTTCCTGAAAGCCCAGTGTGACGATCCTGATCTCTGTTGCCGGACCTTCGCACCCTGGGTCCGTGCAGACCGTCTCCCGCACCGAGACAAGGCACTGCGCACCGTGCCCCAGTTGATCACGAACCAAGCGTTTGACCCGTTGTGCGTGCCAAAAGGAACTGGCGCGTTCTCGCAGAGTAACGTCCATCGCTAAGCCTCAGTTACAAGCGGTTGCTGCGAAAGGTCTGAACGCATTCGCGTCAAAGCCATGCCGTCCGATGCGTGAAGTTCCAGAAAGTACGGGTCATCGCTGTGAACAGCAACCGTCGTAAGTCCAATGGCGCCCATCCAGCGCGTCACCACATCGGTTGATTTCTGCACGCAGTCTATCACGCGCGTTCGTGTCTCAAGCATCAGACCCACGCGGGACGTTTTCAAGACCGCATCGACACCGTCAGGGATCATGCGGAAGTCGACGTCACTTATGACCAGCTCTGGCGTGCCGGTGCGAACGCGATGGAAAAAGCCCGACATCACGGTCTCAGCAGCGTCCGCACACAGACCGACGTTTACGGCGATCCCGGCGCGCCTCAATCTCTCGAAGCCACCGCCATTCACGCGAGGGTCAGGGTCTTGAATTGCGCAGACGACACGCGAGATGCCCGCCGCTATGATCGCATCGGCACAAGGTGGTGTCTTGCCCCAATGGCAACACGGTTCAAGGGTCACGTAGAGCGTGGCACCTCTCGCGCACTCACCTGCCATATCGAGCGCTTTGCGCTCGGCATGGGGGCGGCCACCAGGATGTGTGGCCGCTTCGGCAATGATCGCACCGCTGTGCACTATCACGCAGCCGACGGGTGGGTTCGGCCAGACATGACCCCGCGCGCCTCTGGCTAGGTCCAGGGCGCGCATCATGAAAGACAGGTCAGAGTTGGGTCGGGTTGGGGACATCGCCATAGACTTCCACGGGGTCAAAGGTCTTTTGATCTTCAAGAAATTTCAGAGGCTTTCCAGCATCCTCGGCCACCGGGACAGCCCTGTAAAAGCAAGACCGATACCCTACGTGGCACGACGCACCTGATCCGGCCACAGAGACGCGCAACCAGATCGCATCCTGATCATCGTCGATCCGGGCTTCCACAACCTTCTGAACCAGCCCAGATGTGGCGCCCTTGTGCCAGAGAACCTGTCGCGCGCGGCTGAAGTAGTGCGCTTCGCCCGTTTCAATGGTTAGCAGAAGGGCTTCTTCATTCATCCACCCCAACATAAGAACTTCGCCGCTATCGGCGTCAGTGGTGATGCAGGGCAAAAGCCCATCGGGTCCGAACTTCGGCGCGAAGTCTGTGCTTTCTTCGACTTGTTCGACGGATTGGCGGGCTTGGAACTCGATAGTGCTCATGGCTCTGCTCTTGTGGGGTCATACTTTATAACATAAAGTTCTTCGCGCAGGACATCCACGATGTAAAGAGGGCAAGAGCAGATATGGACACGCAGGACACACGTGTACCAGTGACTTTGCTCACTGGGTTTCTGGGTGCGGGGAAAACCACCTTGTTGAACAGCCTGATCAACGATCCAGAAGCTGGTCGGATCGCCGTGATCATGAACGAGTTTGGTGCTGCGGGGCTGGACCACGACCTGATCGAAGCCTCCACCGAAGAAACGATCTTGATGCAGTCGGGATGCCTATGCTGCACGTTCCGGGGCGACATTGCCAAAACGCTTGGCAAGCTTATGGCGCGAAAACAGAATGGTGAGCTTTCGTTTGACCGCATCGTCATTGAGACGACAGGGATCGCGGAACCTGCCCCCATCGTTCATACTCTGGTCGTCGACCAACTCATGCCGCATTACTACCGCATGGACGGGATTGTTACCGTTGCCGATGCGGCAACAGGTGCAAGCACGCTGGAGACACAGGTAGAAGCCGTCAACCAACTAGCGCTGGCGGATTTGATCGTCGTCACCAAGACGGATTTGGTTTCTGAAGCCGATCTTGCGTCCTACGAGGCACAGGTGAACACGATCAACAACTCGGCGCAACGCATCTACGCCGACCTTGGGAAAGTGCCAACAGGCGCTTTGTTCGGATTGTCAGCTTTGCGGGAAGACGTGGCCAACGAAGACATCGAAGCTTGGCTTGGCAAGGTGGAAAAGCACCAATCGCACCACCACGGGAGCGATGACCACCATCACGGGCATGACCACGATAGCCACCACGGCAAACAAATTAGATCAGCGTCAATCGAGTTATCCGATCCAATCCCGGCCAGCGTTTTTGATTTCTGGCTCGACATGCTGATCGCAATAAAGGGCCCCGATCTCTTGCGGATCAAAGGCATTGTACATGTTGAGGGGATGGACTGGCCTTTCGTGTTTCACGGTGTCCAGCACATTTTTGACGCCCCGGTACCCCTTAAGTCGTGGAACGGGCAAGATACGACCAGCCGGGTCGTCGTTATTGCTCGAAACATGAGCCAGGATGATCTCGACGCCAGCCTGAACATGCTTCGAATGAAGCCTAAAGAGGTAGCGACGGCAACCGACGGCATGATCCACGAAACCGTTGAGATGCCGTTCTAAAAGATGCTGCACCTGTTCAATTCCAGGGGCCGCAAAGTCGAACCGTTTGTCCCGAGTGATCCGGGTCACGCACGCATGTATGTCTGCGGCCCAACTGTGTATTCCTACGCGCATATCGGCAACGCACGGCCAGCCGTCGTTTTCGACGTTCTGGCGCGGGTGCTGCGCAGTCAGGTGCCAAAGCTCACCTATGCCCGCAATATCACGGATGTGGATGACAAGATCATCGCCGCAGCAGCCGCGAGAGCGGTGAGTTGCGATGCAATCTCGGCCGAATTCAAAAAGGCGTATCACGAAGACCTCGCCGCACTGGGTGTTGCCCCGCCGGATATCGAGCCGCACGCAACGGCGCATATCGGGCCAATGATCGAGATGATCGAAGGGCTTATTGCCGAGGGCAAAGCATACGCCGCAGAGGGCCATGTACTCTTTCACATTCCCGCCTTCCCGGACTACGGCAAACTCTCAGGTGCGAACCCGGACGAGATGCTTGCAGGTGCCCGGGTAGAGGTCGCTCCTTGGAAACGCGATCCCCGCGACTTCGTGCTTTGGAAGCCGTCCGATGCCGACCAGCCCGGCTGGGATAGTCCGTGGGGCTTTGGACGCCCCGGCTGGCACATCGAATGTTCCGCCATGATCCGCGCGCATCTGGGCGAACAGATCGACATTCACGGCGGCGGTATTGATTTGCGTTTCCCGCATCATGAAAACGAGATTGCGCAAGGGACGAAGGCTCAGTTCTGGGTCCACAATGGCCATGTGACCGTGTCGGGCGCCAAGATGTCCAAATCGCTCGGCAATGTTCTGTTGGTGCGCGACCTGCTCAAGGAAGCCCCCGGCGAGGCGATCCGTTACGCGCTCTTGTCTGCGCTGTATCGCCAGCCGCTGGACTGGACGCCCGAGACACCAAAGGCGGCGCGCGCGGCACTTGATCGGCTTTATGGCGCATTGCGCGACCAACCGGCGGCAGAGCCTTCACCGGATGACATGGCCCCTGTGCTGGCCGCGCTTGAAGATGACTTGAACACGCCGGCCGCCTTTGCCGCTATGCATACGCTTGCGGCAAAAATCCATTCTGAAGCTGACCCAAGCCGACGCGCCCAGATCGCCGCAAGTCTACGCCAAGCAGGCGGTTTCCTTGGCCTTCTGCAGCTAGATCCAGTTGCATGGGCGCATGCGGGCGCTGGCGAGGTCGATCAAATTGAGGTGCTCGTTGCAGAACGTGCAAGAGCACGCCTTCATCGCGATTGGTCACGTGCCGACGCATTACGCGATGAACTCTTAGAGATGGGCATAGAAGTTGAAGATTCTGGCGGTGAGAGCTGTTGGCGAAAACGCGCATGAGAGCACTCTTCGTCTGGCTTTTGATCCTACCGATCCGTGGCTATCGGCTGTTCCTATCGCCGTGGCTTGGTCATTCCTGCCGCTTCCAGCCAAGCTGCTCTGTCTATGCTATAGAAGCCCTTGAGACCCATGGTCCCCTTCGCGGCCTCTGGCTCACGGCTTATAGACTGGCGCGCTGCAATCCTTGGGGCGGGTCTGGGTTGGATCCCGTGCCGCCTGCAAAAAGCTCGCAAATCAAATGAAGTTAGGTGTTCCATGACCAAACGCGGTGAGCAAATAAGGGCCGAAATACTCATTGTGCTGCGAGACGCTGATGGTGCCATGTCCGCCTACGACGTGCTGCATCGGTTGCAGGCGTCACACCCAAAAATCGCGCCGCCGACGGTTTACAACGCGCTTGCGGCTTTGACCAAGACCGGTCGCGTTCATCGGGTCGAGTCCCTCAAGGCCTACATCGCTTGCCAATGCGATACCTTTCATCAATCGGCGGTGCTGTCCATCTGCGACGAATGCGGATCTGTCGAAGAACGCACCGCCCCGGGCCTAGTCGAGAACCTCTCCGGATTCGTTGAAGAAACGGGGTTCCTGCCACAGCGACATGTCATTGAGGTGCATGGTCTGTGTTCTTCCTGCAGCTCAACTGCCTAAACTCCGGATCCAAAAAAACATGAATAGCTTTGGAACGATTTTTCGGCGCGGAACCGTCGTCAACCATGACGGCGTCCATGAGACAGATATCGGCGTAGAGAACGGGCGGATTACCGCTTTGGGTAACTTGTCGCGTGCTGCATCGAAAAACGTGATCGATTGCAAATGCCTGCACATTCTTCCAGGTGTCATCGATACCCAGGTCCATTTTCGAGAACCGGGCTTAACGCACAAAGAAGACCTTGAAAGCGGATCGCGCGGGGCGGTCTTGGGCGGCGTCACAGGCGTGTTTGAGATGCCCAACACCAACCCGCTGACAACGACCCGCGAGGCGTTTGAAGAAAAGATCGCAGCAGCAACGAACCGCATGCATTGCGATTTTGCCTTTTATGTAGGTGGAACGCACTCGAACGTCTCGGAACTTTCTTTCCTGGAAAAACTGCCGGGTTGTGCGGGAATAAAGGTCTTTATGGGATCGTCGACAGGGTCGCTTTTGGTCCAAGACGATGACGGAGTGGAAGCGATCTTGAACGCGATCACCCGCCGTGCAGCGTTCCACAGCGAAGACGAATACATGCTGGAAGAACGCAAGGATTTGCGCGTTCCTGGTGACCCGGCGAGCCATCCCATCTGGCGCTCGCCCGAGGTCGCGCTGAACTGCACAAAGCGTCTCGTCGCATTGGCACACAAGACCGGTAAGCGAATTCACGTGTTGCACATCTCAACCGCGGAAGAGATCGCCTTTCTCGCGGACCATAAGGACATCGCCAGCGTCGAAGTCACGCCCCACCACCTGACGCTGGACGACAGCGCCTACGCGCGGCTCGGGACTTATGTGCAAATGAACCCACCCGTTCGTAACAAGTCACATCAGGAAATGATCTGGGCAGGTGTCGCGAATGGCGTCGCGGACATTCTTGGATCAGATCACGCGCCCCACACGCGGGCGGAGAAAGAGCATGCGTATCCCGACAGCCATTCCGGCATGACAGGGGTTCAAACCCTCGTCCCGACCATGCTGAACCATGTGAATGCAGGCAGGCTAAGTCTGGAACGGTTCGTCGATATGACAAGCCACGGGCCCAATCGCCTTTTTGGGATTGCCAGAAAAGGCCGCATTGCGGTGGGGTATGACGCTGATCTCACAATCGTGGACCTAAAGCGGAGCGAAACCATCACCAACGATTGGATTGCGTCCAGAGCCGGGTGGACGCCTTACGATGGCGTCACTGTGACCGGTTGGCCAGTCGGAACGGTTGTGCGCGGCCAAAAGGTCATGTGGGACGGCGAGATTGTGACGCCGAGTATCGGCAAACCCATGCGCTTTTTGGCGGCTTTGCCTAAGCCATGATCTTTGACTACCCTTCAAACCTTCTTGTTGCAGGCTTCTACGCCTGAAAACCGTTACCGCCGTGCAAAGGTAATCCTGCTTTGAAGCGCCTCTTATTTTCTTCGCTAACTGTGCTTCACTCATTGCAAAAGACTGGAGGACTGAAATGTCGAACCGTCATCATCTCACCGCGGAAGTAATTGCCTCTTTGCCTGGTGAGTTAAGCATCCACCCAGTCAATCCTGAAGCCCGCAGGACCATTTCATCACCAGGAGACGCAACCGGGCTGACAACGCTTGGGGTCAACATCTTCGTGGTCGCCCCAGGCGACAAAAGTACCGAGTATCATGTCCATGCCTGCGAAGATGAAGCTGTCTATGTTTTGAGTGGGACGGGCACTGCGCGAACAGGTGCTGACACGCACGATGTCGGCCCAGGGGATTTCATCGGCTACCCGAAAGGAGGACCCGCCCACGAAATCCACAACACGGGTGATGGACCGCTGCAGTTGCTTGTGATTGGGCAGCGGCTTACGGAGGACGTCATTGACTATCCTGACCTAAACAAACGCCTCTACCGTTGCGCCGGACATACAAACGATCTTGTCGACATAGGGCAGATAACGCCATTGGGCTCAGCTGATTAACTTACCATTTGATCGTACCTTGGGTGCGGTGATGTTCCCTTGACTAGTGACTAACTCATCATTTTGTTGAGAATTACGAATTTGGCTCGCGGCATGTTTCGTGTCATCTGACGATTTCACGATTTTCTGGGGCGACGCAAATGATAACAATCCTCGACGGCGGAATGGGCCAAGAGCTCATTGCTCGAAGTGCAGCTGAACCCACGCCTCTTTGGGCGACCCAGGTACTCTTGGATCAGCCAGAGCTTGTGCGGGCGGTTCATGATGATTTCTTTGCCGCAGGCGCCATGGTAGCGACCACCAACAGCTATGCCATCCATCACGACCGGCTGATCCCTGCCGGGCTTGATGACCAGTTCGAGCCACTCCACCGCGCTGCATGTGAAATTGCCTGCGCGTCGCGTGACGCCGCAGGTGGGGGGCGTGTCGCTGGGGCGATTGGCCCTTTGATCGGGTCATATCAGACCGGGCCGCTGCCACCGGATGCTGTCGAACGTTTTGCCGAAGTTTGCCGCATCCAAGCTCCGTACGTTGATCATTTCCTGATCGAGACGGTGTCTGCGCTGGACCACGTTCGCGCGACGCTTGCCGGAGCGAGTGGGCATGGCAAACCCGTTTGGGTCAGCGTGTCTGTTGATGACTATGACGGAACAAAGCTGAGGTCTGGCGAGCCCCTAGAGGGCATGATGGACTGTATCGACAGCGCCGACGCGTTGCTGGTCAATTGCGCAACACCCGAGGCGGTCACAACAGCCGTGGACGTCATCAAAGGCTGCGAGAAACCGTTCGGAGCCTATGCCAACGGGTTCACCGAAATCACCCAAAGCTTTGTGCAGGTCGGCGCGACCGTCCAGGAGTTATCGGCACGCACAGACTTGACCCCGCACGCCTACGCCGAATTCGCTGAGGATTGGGCCAAGATGGGCGCCACGATCATAGGTGGCTGTTGCGAGGTTGGACCTGCCCACATCGCAGAGCTGGTGCACAGGCTGACCTAACCGCCTAGCTTCGCGCCATGTACCCGGCATCAAATGCGCCAGGCAAAAGATCGCCAATTGTCGTAGCTTCCTCTTTACCGTCCGTGGTGCCCATCCAAACGGTGACGTCGTCCTTGCCAAACTCCTTCAAGCGCTGCCGGCAGGCACCACATGGTGGAACAGGTTCCGGGGAGTCCGCAATCACGTACGCTTCGATGACTTCGGTCTCACCTGCAACAATCATCGCAGCAAGCGCCGCTTCCTCTGCGCACGTGCCAACAGGATAGGCAACGTTCTCAACGTTAGCTCCAATATAGATCTTGCCTGAAGCAGCACGCACTGCCGCGCCAACCTTGAAGTCGGAATAAGGTGCATAGGCGTTTTCGCGTGCGGCTATTGCGGCCTCGCGCAAGTCAGGTGCGGAATTGGGCATCAGCATAAAAGATTACTCCTTTTGGGTTGAACTTGGTCAAACCTCGCGGAAGTGAGGGCGATACAAATCATAAGCCAAAGCTTACTTGCGCAGCTCGTTCGTTGGAATACTCATCTGTACTGTCAATGAACGGCCGGTTTTCCCCCTGCACGGTAGTGTCGCTTGGTTCGCATCTGCAGAAACCTCAACGCTGCAAGCGCGCGCAGCATAATTTGAAGACTTGCGCTATGGGCTCAGAGCAGACCTCGGCTGCACGTCGCTCGAATGACTGCTCCTGTGCAAGCGTACGATTTCGCTCCAAATCACGAGCGATCCCTTTTCGACGACGCACTCAGTATCGCATTTAGCGTTCGCGTGCAGCGAGAGGCAGAGACCAAGCGGTTCGAGGTAAACGCGAAACGCTATGTTGCTGCTCTGGGACGCACAAACCGGTGACGCGAAAGACAGATTGAGAAATGCTGGCGGTGAAAATCGTTAGCGTTTTTCTATGACGCCAATCTCGTCCAAGATCGCGTCCATTTCGGTCCGCTTCTGCGGCATGTTCGCTGCTTTGATCGCGTCAAACCGTTCGCGCAGGGCCGCCTTTTCCTTGCCCTGGCAATCGTTCCAGGGTCGCCCTTGCAGCCCCATCACCATGACATAGTAGCCGATGAAATGAGGCTGCGTGCCAGTGGCCAGCATGCGCCCGTAAGCTTCGTCTGCGCCGAGGCTGCGCAGCTCCTCGGCCGAATGGATGCCCGCGCGCGCGCAAGCAGCTTCGACCGCAGGGCCTAGATTGCGAATGGACGAGACGGGGTCAGACATGCCCCGACCTTAACGCGCCCCCTAGATGGATGCAAAATCCGTAAACACAACTTGCGGCTTTGGACGCGGCTGCGGTTTTTGGGATTTGGGACCAGAAGCGGTTTCTGTCTTCGTTGGCATAATACGCACCATTTATAGTCATTACGAAACAATATTACGTCTGACGCTACGCCCGCGCAATGAAGATGTCTACTAACCTAAGGTGGAGTTGTGTCCCGATTGAATGTGGAATTCGGTGACTTGCCGCTGGATTGTTCCTGCTCTGAGGACAATCGACGGAAACTGCGGGTTGTTTGGCGCATCTGGCCAACCCTGCGCTTCGATGGCCAAAGCCGAAAAGGGGGCGATCCGGGGCAGGGCGGCGGCAACGGTAAGTTCAGGTAGGTTTTCACCAGTGTAAAGTACGACGCCCGGCTCTGTACTTGAGACTGTCAGGCTGAGACCTGTGGACGCAGCCTCTAGGCGCAGGATGTCAGTTAAATCGCGCCGCGCATCTGCCAGGCAAAAGCAACCATCCAGCGCCGGGCCAGCGACAGGAGACCGTTGCGTCGTAAAATCAAAGGCCTGGCCCGTATGGTCCACGACACGCCCAGTTGGGATCAGAGCCGTGTCAAGTTCCATCATATGCGGGCTCTGCACGCACAACGTCTGGTCCCTCAAATGGCCAGACGGGTCGAGTGTCCAGTAGGCGTGGGATGTGGCGTTAAAGAGCGTGTCTTTGTTGGAGGTTGCGGTAATCTCGAGCCGAAGCGTGGCGCCTACAATGCTGTAGGTCGCCGCGACCTGGCGCGTTCCTGGCAAACCACATGCGCCGTCGGGCAGGGTGTAAGACAATGTCACCGCATCCGTCTGTGAGGATGTCGTTTCCCACAATTGGTTCTGCAAGCCGCCGGTGCCCGAGTGCAGGCAGTCAGGCGGGGTGTTTGCTTCCATTTGGTGGACCACATCGTCAAGCGGCGCTTGGGCCTTGCGAATGCGTCCCGCAACAGGCCCGACGATCACCCCAATCGCGGCAGGAGCTTGGGCATAGTCTTCGGGACGGTCCAGACCCAAGACCAAACTGTGGTCGTATCCCGTCACCTGTACCCGTGCCAAAGCGGCACCAAATGGAGAGATCTGAGCGGTCACGTTTCGTGACGCGATGGTCAAAAAAGAATGGGTCACGGAGCCCTCCAAGTCACGGATCCAAGGCCGGAAACCTAGGCCTTACAAGCTGATGGCTCAAGGGGCGTTGCGATTGAGGTTTGCCATCCCGGATACTTTCTTGGCGCGCGGTTCAGGCGATCGCAACTCGACTTCATATATCAATTGCAGAGCGCCGCGCGCTGGGTGTCGCGCGGTAAGGATCTTGTTCAAGGGAACTCTTGCATTCAGCATGTCTTCGATTGCGCATTTCTCGCGCAAATCCGACTCTGGGTGGGTCATGTCCGTTCTCACTGCTTTTCAGCAAGATAGGGGCTTTGTCGCAACCCAGCTTAAAATGAGCCCTTTACATCAAAAAGTTCTATAATCAGTATTATGTAAATTATTTGCGTCAGCAGTTGATGTCTTGAGTGCTACACTTATACGCCAAGGGCTCCTTCTAAACGATTGTTCCTATTGGCTGACTGGACAGAGACAATGGTACAAGGCATAGGATAATGCCGAAACAAAGACTGCACACCTGTTATGCCATCACTTGTCGTTCTAAATGGACCAAACCTTAACACGCTGGGCACCCGCCAGCCTGAGGTCTATGGAAAGACAACGCTTCAGGATATCGAGGAGATGTGTCGCGCACATGCCGAGGCGCGCGGTTTCGCGTGCCAAGCCTTTCAATCCAACCACGAAGGCGCTTTGATTGATGCTTTGCATGCGGCGCGAGGCGTCCATTCTGGCGTTGTTTTCAACGCAGGTGCCTTCACACATACGTCAGTTGCGCTCCGGGATGCGATATCGGCAATCGACCTGCCTGTCATTGAAGTGCATATTAGCAATGTGCACGCGCGCGAGACGTTTCGCCACACGTCATTGATTGCGCCTGTGACACTCGGTCAGATCACTGGATTTGGAACTTACGGATACCTTATGGCGATTGATGCACTTGTTCATGCATTCGAGGCTAAATAACTGATGCAATCCGTCCGCCAATACCTCATGACGCTGTCGAACTGCCAAAGCCTTGAAGAGCTATGGGAAGGTCACTGCGTCCAGATGGCTGGGTATGGGTTTGACCGTCTTATTTATGGGTTTACGCGATACCGCACAGCGACGTCTCTGGGCGATCCGGAAGATTTTGTGATCCTGACCAATCACGCGAAGGCATACACGGATGTCTTTCTGGGCGAAGGAAAGTATTTTTATGCCCCGATGGTGCGGTGGGCGCTGGAACATGAGGGCGCAGGGTCTTGGCGGATGCTGCGTGACATGTTGGACACCGGCACAATGACGGCGGAAGAACGCAAAACATTCGACTTCAACCAACGCATGGGCGTTACGGCTGGTTACACGATAAGCTTCAAGTCTATCTCGCAGCGCTCGAAAGGTGCGATTGCGCTCACGGGAAAAGTTGGGCTGAGTCAATCGGATGTAGATGAAATTTGGGCCGAGCACGGGCGAGATTTGCATCTGATGAACAATATCGCGCATCTGAAAATCCTCACCCTGCCCTATACTGCACCAAACCGAACCCTGACCAAACGTCAGCGAGAAGCCCTGGAATGGGTTGGCGACGGCAAAACAACGCAAGATATTGCAATGCTCATGGGGCTAACGGCTGCTACCGTTGAAAAGCACCTGCGCCTCGCACGCGAGTCACTGGCTGTTGAAACAACGGCCCAAGCGGTGCTGAAAGCCGCGCTACAAAATCAGATGTTTGTGGTCGATCTTTAAGAAACCGCACAAGTTGCATTGCAGTTTATGTCTTTGACGTTGCGTTACGACGTAAGGTTGTTTCGCGGGTAAGGAATCCCTGACTACTGGCTGTCACCTTTTTTTGCGAACCTGTGTGTGTTCCGTGAGTGGTGGCTTTGGCCTTGGAACAGCAACCGTTACCCCGAAGATTGTTGGGCTCTAGCGGTTGGCCGGACTTTTCCGGGGCCGGCCTGGAGACGTATTGTTCCGCTCTTCAGGTCGGAAACGCTCGTCCCAATTGTCTCATCCCCGTGACAGGGACTGGAGCAGGGTCGCATACGCGGCCCTGCTCTTCTTCTTGCGGCTTTGTGGCGAGACTAACTGGAAAATTTTCCAAAATTTTTTGGGAGAACGACGCGGCATCTTTCGGTGCAGTTAAGGGGTCGCAGTGCAGAAAACACCTCTATGCGTCTGGCGCGTATCTGCATGCCGTACATTGTGGTGGGTGTTTCGTTGGAAATCGTTTTAGCATCAGGATTGTTGTTGGTGGCCGTAATCGGCACCGTCGCCGCATACATGCGTGGCAAGTCGCTGCATGAGATTCAAAGTGCGTCGTCAACCTTTGAAATCGTCGCGCAGCACGCAAATGATGGAATCGTTCTTCAGCAGGCCGACGCAACGATCTTATGGTGCAACGATGCCTACTGCCAAATTATGGGTCGCGATCCCACGTTTTGGGTCGGAAAGCGCCCGCAAAAGTGGGTGTATCCACCAGACCTATGTCCCTCCGATGAGGAAATTGAAGCGTTTCGCTATGACGAAAATTCAGGTGAGCTTGGGCTGCTCCGCGTTCAGGAAAATATGCGCGCCGATGGGTCGCGTTTCTGGAACCAGACCTCTGTGTCGGCGGTACCAGGCGTGCGCGATGGCGAACGCCTCTATGTTTTATCATGTCGCGATGTCACGAAACAGGTCGAACGCGAGGCCGCTTTGGCCTTGGCGAACGAGAAGCTCGAAAAGGCGGTAAATTATGACGCGCTGACGGGGCTGGCAAACCGGCGCAAGTTGATGGCGTTTTTTGAAGAAGCTCTGTTAGAGGCCAATCATCGCGCTCACGAGGTTGGTGTTGTTCACATTGATTTAGACAAGTTTAAAGAGATCAACGACACCCATGGCCACGCCGCGGGCGACGCAGTGCTGATTGATGCGGCACAAAAACTGAGACGCCTCAAACCTATACAAGGCCTGACGGCGCGGCTTGGGGGCGATGAGTTCATTATGTTGGTCCCGAACCTGGTACGTGCGGATGTCTTGACCCAAATCGCGCAAGATTTTTTGAATGCTGTGTCCGACGGCTGTTACTGGAACGGCATTCGCCTCAACTACTCCGCCAGTTTGGGTCTTGCCGTTTCGGCTGAAAAGTGTCGGTCGAGCGAGGAGCTGATCAACCGCGCTGACTTTGCGCTTTATGAGGCGAAGTCGAAGGGGCGCAACACGTTCATGATCTATGACGCGCCGCTTGCACGTGCACATGTCGAGAAGAAGCGACTGGCCGCCGACTTGGCTCAGGCGTTGCGCCACGACGAGTTATCTTTTCATTTCCAACCGATTGTGAACCTGAAGGAAGGGCGCATCGAAGGTTTCGAAACGCTGGCGCGGTGGCACCATCCACAGCGTGGGTTGGTCAACCCCGGTCAGTTTATCGACGTTGCTCACGATATTGGGTTGTTGGAAGACCTGGACATGAGCGCAATGCGAGCGGCAATCGCCGCGAAACAACACCTTCGATCCTGTGGGTTTCCGGATTTGTATGCGAGTTTCAATGCCTCGTTCCAAACGCTGCAAAACGAAGCGCTGGCAGACACAATGACATGGGCTATGGACGCGGCTGATTTTCCACGTCACCAGCTGGTGGCTGAGGTTTTGGAAACAGTGATCATCGATAACCCATCCCAAGACATGACTGTCGCGCAGCAGATTGCGCGACTGGAAGCCGCCGGTTTTCGAGCACGCCTAGATGATTTCGGCGTTGGATACGCGGGACTTGCGCATTTGGCGCAGCTCAGCGTGCACGGGATTAAGATTGATCGCAGCCTCATTCGCCAAATCTGTTCGGATGTCACGTCAAAGCGAATTGTTACAGCGATCTTGTCCTTGGCGAATGAATTGAAAATTGATGTCGTGGCGGAAGGCGTCGAAAACTTAGAGATTGCACGGCAACTGGTCGAAGCGAACTGCGCGAGCATGCAAGGCTATGGGATCGCCTACCCAATGCCCCTGCCCGACTTGATTGCGTGGCTTCACGACTTTGAAAACAATATGTGGACCGACATCGCGCAACCCGAGGCCAAACAGTCCGCTGGCTAAGTGCCGCAGCGTCCCAAATGCAAACGAGCGCCCGATATCGGACGCTCGCATCAATCGTCGATTTGAAGAGACCCAGTTAGCCCTGGACCGCTTTCGCAACTTCTTCAGCGAAGTTCTCTTCTTTCTTTTCGATACCTTCACCAACTTCCATTCGGACAAAGCCCGTAATGGTCGCACCCGCTTCCTCTGCAGCTTTACCAACTGTAAGGTCCGGGTTTACAACGAAATCTTGATTCAAGAGCGTGGCCTCGGCGACGAACTTTTTCATCCGCCCGATGATCATCTTTTCGATAACTTGCTCTGGTTTGCCGCTTTCACGTGCAATGTCCATCTGCACTTGTTTCTCTTTTTCGACGATTTCGGGATCCATGTCGGCTTCGCTCAGTGCTGCTGGGTTTACAGCGGCGATGTGCATTGCAACCTGCTTGCCAAACGCTTCATCACCGCCGTCCATCGCGACCAGTACACCAATCTTGCCCATGCCGGCTGTAGCGGCGTTGTGGACGTAAGACACCACGGTTCCGCCCGAGACTTTCGTCATGCGGCGCAGTGTCATGTGCTCGCCGATGGTTGCGACTTTGTCTGTCACCATGTCTTCGACGGACTTGCCGTCAACGGTGGCCGCCTTCAGCGCGTCGACATCGTCAACGCCCAACGCAGCAGATGCGATGCTGGACACAAGCCCTTGGAATTCAGCGTTCTTGGCGACGAAGTCTGTCTCAGAGTTCACTTCGACCGCGACACCAGTGCCGCCGTCTACGATCACGGCCACGAGGCCCTCCGCCGCAGTCCGACCGGACTTTTTGGCCGCTTTTGCGAGGCCCTTCGTGCGCAGCCAATCGACAGCGGCTTCCATGTCGCCGTCTGTTTCGGTCAGCGCTTTTTTCGCATCCATCATGCCCGCGCCGGTGCTTTCGCGCAGTTCTTTCACGAGTGCTGCTGTGATTGCCATCTTTGGCTCTCCTCAAGTTCATCTATGATTGGGGCAAGCCCGCTGCCCTGCCCCATGTACCAGTGATGTATCAGTTGCGTGACGATTGCCGCCCTTATGCTTGCGCAGGAGCCTCTTCTGCAGGCAGGTCTTCGGCAGGCGCCTCGGCCCCTTCTTCCAAAGCAACCTCTGCGGCGATCTCTTCTTCGTAAATGGACTCCATCTCGCCCAGATCCACGCCAGCAGCCCCCAGTTGGGCGCTCATGCCGTCAAGTGCGGCGCGTGCGGCCAGATCGCAGTAGAGCGAAATCGCGCGGCTTGCATCGTCATTGCCTGGGATGACGTAGTCGATCCCGTCCGGCGAGCAATTGGTGTCGACAACAGCGACGATCGGAATGCCCAATTTCTGAGCTTCAGCAACGGCCAAGGCCTCTTTCTTCACGTCGATGATGAAGAGCAAATCTGGGCGACCGCCCATCTCGGCGATGCCGCCCAACGAAGCTTGTAGTTTGCCATGGTCACGTTCCATCCCAAGGCGCTCTTTTTTGGTGAGGCCTTCAAAGCCCATCTGCGCTTGTTCATCGATAGATTTCAGGCGGTTGATGGACTGAGACACGGTCTGCCAGTTGGTCAGTGTGCCACCGAGCCAGCGGTGGTTCATGTAGTATTGTGCGCAGCGTTCCGCTGCTTCCGCAACTGGGCCCGCCGCCTGACGCTTGGTGCCGACGAAGAGAATGCGGCCGCCCTTGGCGACTGTCTCGCGCATTACATTCAGCGCCGCATCCAGCATGGGCACAGTCTGCGTCAAATCCATAATGTGGATGCCATTGCGATCCCCATAGATGAATTGACCCATCTTAGGGTTCCAGCGTTGTGTCTGGTGGCCGAAATGCACGCCCGCTTCCAACAGTTGGCGCATTGTGAACTCAGGAAGAGCCATCGTAACTATTATCCTTTCCGGTTTTACCTCGGACGGGGGTCTTAGCCCAGGGTGGGCCAACCGGCGGACCGCTTTGGGATGTCTCCCCAAAAGGCCCAACCCCGCCTGTGGAGTCGATGGCGCGCCTTTAGAGGTCTATTGCGCGGAATGCAAGGCGGAATCTTCGATCTGTAGCAGTTCTGTGTGGCCAGAGGCCACGTTGGAATGGCTGTCTTTGGCCAAGGCCTTGCGATCCTGACCTGTGAGGATCGGATGGTAAACCACGTCGACCAGGCCATGTTTTGGCGCTGCCAGCAGATGCAAAAGATGGGCCCCAAATCCCATATCCCCCCACCAGCCGTAAAGTCTCGGATCGGCGCTGCGCGGTGCGCGGTAAACAACACTGACGGGCTGGACCGAATAGGTCTGTCCAGTGGAGGCCCGCAACAGCGGGGCAAACAGCGTCGATTTGAACGGCAACACTTGCGCGCCGTCCGTACTGGTGCCCTCTGGGAACATCACCAGACAGTGACCGGCTGCCAAACGATCCTGGAGGATGTGGACCTGGCTTTTGGCGTGCGCCCCGTCGCGCGCAACAAAGATTGTTCCCGTGACGCGCGCAAGTATCCCAATCCCCGGCCAGTTGCGCACATCAGCCTTCGATACAAAGACAACCGGGACAGCCGCGTTTAAGACAAAGATGTCCATCCAGCTTTGATGATTTGCGACCATTGCGCCCGCGCTGCGCATTGGAGTGCCCCGACGCTGGTAGCCCAGCCCAAAGCAGGCCAAAACACCGCGACAGACAAAAACCGTGATCCACGGTGTCCACGGGCGCCGTTCTCCAAAAACTGGGCGCTCGATCACGCGTAACAGTAACATCAGTGCCAACCCAGTGACAATCAGCGCCACTGCAGGGACGCCGCGCGCCAAAAGGCGCAGCCATCCTGCGCCAGAGGGCTGCGGCAGCGACGGTTCCGGGTATCCGCGCCAAGTTGGGCTCGTCACACAGGACCCTCTGCCATGTAGTGCCGCGCATAGCGGGCATTCAAAGCCTCTGTATCCATCACCATGCACACGTCGATACAGTCGAACGCATGGTCAATGAACGCCCCTGCCCCAACGGTTCCGCCCAACCGCAGGTATGCCTTTATCAAAGGCGGCAAGGCGATCATCGCAGCCCGTCGATCCAGTTCGCCATCAAGGACCAGGTCCATTTCCTGGTATGGACGCGCGCGCGGGCGTAAATCTTGGGGAGCAAGGTGCTGTCTGGCCAACAGTGTCAGTGGCGCCGCACAAGCGCCTGGGTCCGTGCCTTTGAAGCTGGCAACGCCGAACAATACTTCGGCGCCGTAGAGCGCGACATATTGGCTCAGCCCGGTCCAAAGGTGGAACATCGCAGATGTCCCCCGGACGTCGCCGCGCAGACATGACCGTCCGAGCTCCAACAGGCGCCGCCCAGACGCTTTCAGGGGGCTGACATCAAACTCGCTCTCCGAATAGAACCCGCCCGCCGCGTCAGCCTGATCCTGGCGCAGCACGCGATAAACACCGACCACGTCACCAGACGCATCTTCGCGGAGGATCAAATGATCAGAGTGAGCATCGAATGCGTCTTTCTCGAGCTGGGCCGCGTGATCGACGCCTGTCCCGCCGGCCCCAAGCTCTTCGACAAAAACGTTATATCGTAGGCGTTGCGCGGCGCGCACGTCCTCGTCAGTCTGAGCAAGCGACAGCGAAAACCCATCTTTTTTCAAGCCAATTGGCATAAGGATCCCTGTAGGCGCACAGCAAGACGTCGATACGTGAAGCGGCGTAGTTTAGCAATGGTCACAAAGTTTGCGGCGCGCCTTGGCCCCGTTCCGGCGTCCCCGTTAACGTTTCTTAAACCATGTTCAAGGATCAAAGATGGGGATGAGGGCAATCTGTGCGCCATGCAAGACCACTTTGCCTTGGTCTGGAAAGTTCACCGTGATCTTGCCTGCAATGTTAGATTGGACCTGCCCTGTTCCCCAGGCCGGATAGTCCGGATGTTGCACGAGCATGCCGGGTGCCAGTATGGAGTTGATATCGGTCATGCCGCGATTGGAACGAAATCACGATGCAAAAGACAATGCCTGATCTTGCTGCTCTTATTGGAAGTCGGATTTGTCACGACTTAATCTCACCGATTGGGGCGATCGATAATGGCCTAGAGCTGTTGGGGATGGCGGGCGACACGTCCGGGCCAGAACTAACGCTGATTGGCGAAAGCGTTGAAAACGCTGCTGCACGCATTCGGTTTTTTCGGCTCGCCTTTGGCGCAGCCAGTGCACAGGACGTGTCCGTTAATGAGGTTCGTTCTGTGCTGGCCGATATGACCCGTAATGGGAAGATCGATGTGCATTGGGCATCGGACCTCGCCGTCTCGCGCACCGATGTGCGCTTGTGCCTATTGGCAGAGCAATGCTTGGAAACGGCGATGCCTTATGGAGGCGAAATCGTCATCGACCGCGACCAGGCTGGGTGGCTTGTGTCGGCATCGTCGCAAAAGTTCAATGTCGACGAAGGCCTGTGGTCGATCTTGGCGGATGGCGCGGTGCCGCTTGACCTCGCGCCTGCCCACGTTCAATTCGCGCTCTTGTCTTCACACACGCGCGACCTGGGTCGCCAACTTCACACCGAGTTAACAAGCACGCATATTCAGATCAGGTTTTAGGCGCGCACCGTTCCTTCGCCGCGAACGAGGTACTTAAAACTCGTCAATTGTGTCGCGCCGACCGGGCCACGCGCGTGCATTTTGCCGGTCGCAATCCCGATTTCCGCGCCCATCCCAAACTCGCCACCGTCTGCGAACTGAGTCGATGCATTATGCATGAGAATGGCGCTATCCAACCGCTCGAAGAACCGTGCGACGGCGATGGCATTCTCTGTCAAGATGCAGTCGGTGTGGTCCGAGCCATATGTCCGGATGTGATCGATTGCGGCGTCGATACCCGGCACCACTTTCGCCGCGATATCCATGTCCAGGTACTCTTTGCCCCAATCTGCGTCCGTTGCAGGCAGAACGCCCTCAATCGCCGCAACACGTGCGTCGCCATGGACCCGCACATCGGCTTCCATCAACGCCCGCACAACGCCCTGGCCAATCGTATCCATTGCGTCTTCATGGATCAGCAGGCACTCTGCTGCGCCACAGATGCCAGTGCGTCGTGTTTTCGCGTTCAGAACAACCTTCAGCGCCTTCTCAGGATCAGCGGCCGCGTCGATATAGATGTGGACGATCCCTTCAAGATGCGCAAAGACAGGCACCCGCGCTTCGCGCTGAACCAGGCCCACAAGGCCCTTGCCCCCGCGCGGCACGATCACGTCAATGTAATCGGTCATCGTCAGCATTTCGGAGACAGCTGCACGGTCTCGTGTGGGCACCAATTGGATTGCGGCCTCCGGCAGGTTGGCGTCCCGTAACCCCTGGACCAGACACGCGTGAATGGCACTGGCCGAATGCAGGCTTTCGGAACCACCGCGCAGAATAACTGCATTTCCGGACTTCAGGCACAGCGCCCCCGCATCCGCCGTCACATTGGGTCGGCTTTCGTAAATCACTCCGATGACACCAAGGGGCGTGCGCACTCTTTGGATATTGAGGCCCGTGGCCTGATCCCACTCCGCTATAACCTCGCCAACCGGATCAGCCTGCGCTGAAACGGCCATAAGGCCGTCCACGATGCCGCGGATGCGGTCCTCATCCAGCGTGAGGCGATCCATCATCGCGGGGCTCAGGCCTTTATCGCGGCCAAATTCAAGATCTTTGGCATTGGCCTCGATAATCTCAGCTCGCGCTTTCCAAACATGTTCTGCTGCGCTGACCAGAGCTGCGTGTTTGCGCTCGGCGGAGGCAAAGGCCAGTTCTGCGGCGGCGGCTTTGGCTGCGGCTCCGATGCCTGCCATCAGTTCGGGTATCTCGATCAGGTCTTTCATGATGCGTTCCTCACTGTAGATCGCTCCAGGGCCATATCGTCGCGATGGATTAGGGCGGCACGGCCTGCATAGCCTAAAAGGGCTTCGATGTCTTGGCTTTGGTGACCTTTGAGCTGTGCGGCCTCGTCTGAGGTGTAGCGGGTCAAGCCGAGGCCCACCTGCACCCCCTGCCCGTCGACCAACGCCACGGGTTCACCGCGGCCAAACCGGCCCGAAACCTCGGTGACACCCGCCGGAAGTAGGCTCTTGCCGCGTTCTAAGGCGGCGACTGCGCCGGCATCAATGTGCAGAGTTCCGCGTGGCTTCATCGCGCCAATCCAGCGCTTGCGGGCGGTCTGCGGGTCAAGTGTTGCCGTAAACCACGTCGTCGCCGCACCGTCTTTGAGCGCGCTTAAGGGCCGGAGCACATCGCCGAGCGTGATGGCCATCGTGCAGCCTGCCGCCGTCGCCGTCTTGGCTGCCATCACTTTGGTTTTCATCCCGCCTTTGGACAGGCCGGAGCCCGCATCGCCCGCCATGGCCTCAATCTCGGGCGTGATCGCGTCGATCCTGTCAAAGCGGCGCGCGGTCGGGTCCTCGTTTGGGTTGGCCGAGTAGAATCCATCTACGTCCGACAAGAGAACCAGAACATCGGCCCCAATTGTGGCCGCGATCTGCGCGCCGAGGCGGTCATTGTCGCCAAAACGGATCTCGTCGGTTGCGATAGTATCGTTCTCGTTCACGATAGGGACAACGCCCAAGCTTAAGAGCTGCTCTAACGTGGCGCGCGCATTCAGGTAGCGACGGCGGTCGGACGAGTCTTCCAGCGTCATCAGAACTTGCGCCGTGGTGATGCCGTGGGGGGCAAGCGCATCTTCATAGGCGCTGGCCAAACGGATCTGGCCCACAGCGGCAGCAGCTTGGCTCTGCTCCAAGGCCAAAGCATCGGCTGGTAGGTTCAAAACGCCGCGCCCCAACGCAATGGACCCTGATGACACCAAAACCACGTCCTGACCCGCCTGGCGGAGTGCGGCCACGTCTTCGGCCAGGCCGACAAGCCAAGTTGTTTTCAGCGCGCCTGTGTCACGGTCCACCAAAAGCGCAGACCCGATTTTGATCACGACGCGGCGCGCAGCGTCTAGGGGTGCCATGCGTCCCCCTCCTCGTCTTGGTCTACGCTGCGCTCGGTCTGGATTGTGCGTTGCAGTGCCCGCAATACCTCGGTCACGCCTTCGCCCGACACGCCCGACATGCATAGAACGGGCCCACCACAGGCCTCTTCTAAAATCTCGGCTTGCATTTGGGTCAATTCAGGCCCCAAGGCGTCAATTTTGTTGAGTACGGTGATCCGAGGCTTATCGGCCAGATCGCCGCCATAGGCCTCAAGCTCGCCAATGATGGTGCGGTAATCCGCGCCGGGATCATCCGACGTGCCATCCACCAAGTGCAAAAGAGCTGCGCATCGCTCCACATGACCCAAAAAACGGTCACCGATGCCACGCCCCTCGCTGGCGCCTTCGATCAGGCCGGGGATATCGGCCACGACGAACTCGCGCCCATCCACGCCCACAACACCCAGATTGGGATGCAGCGTTGTAAAGGGGTAATCTGCGATCTTGGGCCGCGCGTTGGATGTCGCGGCAAGAAAGGTCGACTTGCCTGCGTTGGGAAGGCCCAAAAGACCTGCATCTGCAATGAGTTTGAGCCGCAGCCACACTGTCCGCTCGACCCCCGCCTGGCCGGGATTGGCGCGGCGCGGGGCCTGATTGGTGGCGGACTTAAAGTGCAGGTTGCCAAAGCCGCCATTGCCACCGCGAGCAAGCTGAAAGATCTGGCCAAGCTCTGTCAGGTCCGCGATCACCGTCTCTTGGTCTTCCTCCAAGATCTCTGTTCCCACCGGCACGTGCAGTACGATGTCATCGCCGTCTTTGCCTGTGCGCTGACGACCCATCCCTGGGCGTCCATTTTCGGCAAAGAAGTGCTGCTGATACCGAAAATCAATCAACGTGTTCAACCCATCGACCGTCTCGGCGATAACAGCCCCGCCATTGCCGCCATCGCCACCATCGGGTCCACCATACTCCACGTATTTCTCGCGCCGGAACGAGATACAGCCCGCCCCGCCACTGCCGGAGCGGATGTAGACTTTGGCCAGATCGAGAAACTTCATGGTTTGGGCATATCTTTTGAGGGTCAGAGGGCACGCCCTAGACGATTAGGTTTGTTGGCTCAAGTCCTGCCACGCAGCACGGGTCATACGAAACAGTGTCATAGGTGCCAAATTCGGGCGCGCCGCCGAGTACCCCATATCTTGGCCCGCATCCGCAAACCCCAATCTGCGCAGCACGTGCAATGAGGCCGGGTTATCATTAAAGGCATCCGCGCCCAATTCCGCGTGGCCCAAGACCTCAAACATAAAGCGGATCAAACCCGCCATTGCTTCGCGCCCGTACCCGTGCCCATGAAAGGCCGGATCAATGAAGTAAATCACGTGGGTTGGCGTTTCGTCGCCGGTGCCAACAGACCCGATGAACTGGTCGCATAGATAAACCCCTAACCGAAACGGTGGGTGAGCAGTGAAAGTCGTCGCCTGAATAAAGGCGCCTGCCGCGTCCAAAGACCAATCTGGCGGAAACCGAAAGAGCATGGGGCCCACGTCTGGATGGACGGCGATCCGCCGAAGGTCCTCCGCATCGGCCAGTGTCATGTTGCGCAGCGTGAGGCGGTCTGTGTGAATGGGAAGCATCAAACCAATCCTCTCGCTTGCGTCGCGCGCCAGGCCACGCGCGTCAAATGATACGTCTTGTTGAGGGTCTGCGCATTGCGCGCTTTTGCATGTTCATAGGCTTCGCTTTCCAAAACAAAGCCGAGCTTTTCCAGAATATGGATGGATGTGGCATTATCCGCCCAGGCAGACGCTCTGACATCTGAGCGCGTCGGATCGGCGAACCCGCACGCCAGGACATGACGCGCAGCTTTCTGTATTATCCCGCGCCCATGATGTTCGGGCCGTAGCATGTAGCCCAGCACATCGTCTGTCAGTGAAATTGATCCCAGAACTTGGTCGTTTTCGCATATGGCCCAAGCAAAGCCGTTCCCTTTGAAGGGACGGCAGCGGCTGCGGGTGAAGTCAGGCTCAGGCGGCCAAGGCCACGAGCCGAGGTTGCGCACAACGTCCCAATGGCTGACCATGTCGTGCATTGCCTCGAAATCCGAGGCTCGAAAGTTTCGATAGGTTAAGGCGGGCATTCTGCACCCCCTCCCTCGTCCGGCTTAGCCGAAGCGTTTAAGGTAGGTCCACGTGCGCACAGGTGCGTCACGGGCCACGCAGAAGCTTTCGGCGTCGCCAAGATAAGCAAACCCGCATTGCGTCAGAACGGCTGCAGAAGCGGGATTATCTTGAAACACAGAGGCAAAGATCGTCGCATTTTCCATCGGGTTGGCGGCGACCAATGCGCCAACGGCCAGCTTTGCCACGCCCTTGTTCCAAAACGGTGGGGCCACCCAATAGCCGATCTCCGATTGCTGCCGGTCGAGCCGCTCCAGCGCCACGAGCCCCATAAGTTCGGAGCCTCCTGACTTGGTCGCATCCAGCGCCCAGACATCTTCCTGCCGATCCTCAGCCATCGCGCGGCGCACAAAATCGTCTGCCGCCCCAGGCGGCAGTGGATGGGCGATGGAGGTTGTCATGTGAGCGACACGGGCGTCGCCCGCGAAATAGGCGATCGGGCCTGCATCGGACTTGCGCAGCGGGCGCAGATCAAACCAATCCACGGTAACGCTCGTTTGGTTCACAATCGGATCATGCATCATGCGCCAATCCCTCCCTCGACAAGAACCACGAGGACCGAGGCGGCGGTTAAGCCAGCCAAGACCCACATGAGATAAGGTTCGAACGGTTTCCCCGCAACAACACCCGCGATCCGGTCGCCAGAAAAGGCCCAGATCGGATGCAACACACACTGTGTGGCCAGCAGTATCGCGGCAATGGTTGCGGTGCTGTTAAGGACCGGTGCGCCGGGTGTCACGAAATTGGTAAAACCCGCGACAATCATCGCCCAAGCCTTTGGGTTGAGCGGGTGCACAATCAGACCTGCAACAAATCCCGGGGCCGCATCCGCCGATCGCTGCGGGGACAGACGCAAGTTGGCGACCTTCCAGGCGAGCCAAAGAATGTAAGCGGCAGAGGCATACTTGAGCGCGATGAAAAGCCAAGGCACGCGGTCGGCCAGTTCCATGAGCCCAAAGCCAACGGGCCAGATGACGAACTGCTTGCCCAAGACGACACCTGCCACAAAAGGCAGTACAGCCCGAAAGCCATAGCGCGCGCCCGTGGCCAAAAGCGTCATGTTCGCCGGGCCCGGCGTGCCCACCTGGCTCGCCGCAAAAACGGCAAAGGCGCCCGCCGCGACTGTCATGCCGCCACCAGGTCCGAAGCAAGGATGCCCATGATCACGTCGTCCTCCCATGACGCACCAATACAAGCGCTTTCGCGTTCGCGGCCTTCTTCGACAAAGCCAACCTTTTTGTAGGACGCAATCGCGCGGGTGTTCGACGCCAAAACCCGGCATGAGAGGCGATGTAGCCCCATGGCACCAAAGGCGTGATCCAAAAGAAGGCGCATTGCTTCGGTGCCGTAACCACGCCCCAAAGCCTGCGGGTCGAGGATCCCAATGGCGATATTGCCGCGCTTGTCGGCCGGATTGATCGAGTGGATGCGCAACGCGCCGACAAGTTTGCCTTCGGCCTCGATCACCCAGGCGTGCTTTTCAGACCGCTGCGCGGCCACCCACGCTTCGGCAGCGTCGGGGGTCAGCGGGCGCACCTGAGACGGATCGGCGCCGAACATCGCCTGAATCTCGGCATGATTTCCCAAGGCGAGCCGCGCGGCGACATCTGCCGGAACGGCGTCGCGCAGGATGATCCGGTCGGACCGAAGGACGGGTTTTTCAAAGGTGCGCATGGCAGACCTCTCGGCAATGAGAAAGGGGGCCGGCTTGTTCAGCCGACCCCCCTCATGTTTGAAACACTTTTCTTGGTTCGGCTTACTCCGCGGCCTCCGCGACCGGCAGGACGGAAATAAATGTTCGGCCCTTGAGTCCCTTATGGAACGTCACCGCGCCGTCGACGGTTGCAAAGATTGTGTGGTCTTTGCCCATGCCGACGCCTTCGCCTGGCCAAAACTTCGTGCCGCGCTGGCGCACGATGATATTGCCGGGGATGGCCGCTTGGCCACCGTAAAGTTTTACACCAAGGCGACGGCCCGCAGAATCGCGTCCGTTCCGGGAGGAACCGCCTGCTTTCTTATGTGCCATGCTTTCTCTCCTTAACCTTTAGCCATGTCTTTGGCTTGTTCGATCCAGCCTTCACGCTCGATCCGGCCTTTGAACGACAGTTGCTCGTCCATAGCAGCAACATCTGCTTCGGTCCATGCTGCGATTTGCGCAAACGTGGTCACGCCGGCGGCGTGCAGTTTTTTCTCAAGCGCGGGCCCAACACCGGACAATTGCTTCAGATCATCTGCACCTGCATCTGCTGCTGCGGCTTTAGGGGCAGCTTTCGGCGCTGTCTCTTCGGCCTTTGGGGCCGCTTCGACTTTGGGGGCTGCCTTTGGGGCTGCGGCAGCTACGGCTGCCACAGAGGCCGCGCCGACGGCGGCTTTCACACCGGACTTGTCAGCGCCAGAGGCCAAAATCTCGGTCACACGCAGCAGCGTCAGTTGCTGGCGGTGGCCTTTGGTGCGTTTGGAGGAGTGCTTCCGGCGGCGTTTGACGAAGTTAATCGTCTTGTCGCCTTTGATCTGATCGACCACTTCGGCTTGCACAGCCGCGCCATCGACAAATGGTGCGCCGACGACTGTGCTGTCGCCACCGACCATCAGAATTTCATTGAATTGAACGGTTTCACCGGCATCAGCGGCCAGCTTTTCGACCCGCAGCGTGTCGCCCGAAGCGACTTTGTACTGCTTGCCGCCCGTTTTCAGGACTGCGAACATCTGTCTTCCTTTACGTCTTCCGCGTCTATCAGG
>CAWUIP010000025.1:0-31738 GCA_963922415.1 uncultured Aliishimia sp.
CGGGTCTCTTCTCTGGCTATCGCCTGCGGGTGGCGCATGTTCTGCGCGACTACGGTCTTTATGACCGGGACGAGGCCCCCGAGGACAGCCGCACAGCGCATGGTGGTTGAGGCCGACCAGTTGGTGCAAAAGGTCTAGCTCTCAGCGCGGAACAAAATTTTGCCCCTTTGGTTGATCAAGAGCACATCGCCGGTTTTGGGGTGAAAGTAGCCTTCGACGCGCTTGCCATCCGGCATCGTCCCGTAGACTTCCCAACACCCGCCATCCACTTTCATGCGGCGCACCTGCCATCCATTGGCTTCAAGCTTTGTGGTGAGATCTGTTTCGCTTATCCACGCATATTTTCGACTGTCTCGCACTGATAGAGACCCGTCGCGGATGCGGGAAGTGCAAGCGCGACAAGCAATAGACTGACTGTGGCAAATCTCATGATGACCTCTCTTATGCAGGCACGACCCTGCGCCGGTTGTTTTTCCAGATGCGGTAAGCTTCCAAGCCGGCGAGCGGAACGAAGTGAACCAACGCTGGGCCGAAATTGTTGTGGACGAAAATCCAGTGAAGAAGTGTTGCGATCGCGGCGAGGTAAACAAAGCGCTGGAGTGGTTTCCAGTAAGGCCCCATCCGGCGCACGGACAGATCGTTTGAGGTGACAGCAAGCGGTATGAACACGAACATTGCCAGCCAGCCCGTCCAAATGCCCAGAACGAAAGCCTCGCCCAGTATGGCGCGTAGGCTTCCCATATCGATAATGTACAGCACAGTGTGAAAGGCTGCATAGCCAAAGGCCGCGACACCAAAGTATCGGCGGCGCTGCATCATCCAACGCCAAAACCGAGACCCGGGGAACAGCATCCGCATCGGCGTTAGGATCATCGCGATAATCATGAAGCGTGCTGCAAATTCACCGGTTGGATGCAGGAGAAATTCGCTTGCCGGTGTTCCATCTGGTCCGACCGTTCCGGTGACAAGAGCCATGGTGAAGGGCACAGACGGCAGCGCAAGGAGTATCCAAATGAATGCGCGCGTATTCAATATCCACATGGGCCAAACGTTCCGTTTTCGACATTTCGTTGGTTAAACGAACGTAAAACGGTTTTCCGTCGCAGAAGCCAAAAATTTTTAGGTTGGCGCGCTGGCGTGTGCCGCTTTCCGCTCTCTGTTGAAGATGTAAAGGCCAGTGGCGACGATGATGAGGGCGCCGACCCAGGTCCAAAGGTCGGGAAATTGTCCGAAGACCAGAAAGCCGTAAAGCGTGCCCCAGACGATCAGCGTGTATTGAACCGGCGCCACCACGACCGCCTCTGCGGCCTCCAACGCCATGATCACCAAAACCTCGCCAACGGCCGCAAGAAGCGCCATCGCCGCCAGCAGCAAGATCTCAAACGGGGCAGGCGTTTGCCACACAAAGGGCAGGGGAAGAGATAACAGCGACCAGCTGACCACGGCGGTATAGGCAATCGTTGTGCGGGTTGGATCGGCTTGCGATAGGATGCGCGATAACACCTGCCGCAACGCGAAAGCCGAGGCCGCCAGTATCAACAGAAAGGCCGCCGGATGCACAACGCCCAAACCGGGTCGGATCACAATCAGCGTGGCCAAAAACCCAATCGCAACTGCAGCCCAACGGCGTGGGCCGACGCGCTCGCGCAGGATCAGCGCGCCCAGTATCGTCACGATAAACGGGGCGACAAAGGTGATGGCAACTGCGTCGGCCAGGGGCACAAAGCTGATACCATAGATAAAAAGGACCGCCGAAAACGCCGCCAACGCGCCGCGGCTGGCTTGCAGCGCAGGATTGGCGGAGTGGAAGAGTGACGGACCTAGCCGGATGAAAAGTATCCCCACGCCGGCCAAAAGCCCCAATTGGCGACACCACGTGATCTGGATGGGGTTCAAGCTATCGGTGAGAAACTTGCCCATCGTGTCGACCCCGGAAAACAGGAACATACCCAGCACCATCAATCCGATCCCGCGCAAACTGTTCGTGCGGCTGGAAGGTAAAGCATCGTTGATCGGGGCAGAGATAGCGGGGTATCCAGATTCAAGTGTGCCCCACGGTCGTAGGCGCTTGGATCGCGCGGGTCTACTGCTGAATTCGTGATCCCTTCTGGTCTCGGATCGGTTTTCAGTCAGGTCGGGCGCAGGGAAAGGACACGCGATATGATTTCTTACGTCTCGGTCGGCGCGGACAACATCGCCAAGGCCAAGCAGTTTTATATGGCGTTTCTTCCGGCGCTGGGCTTTGGGCTGCAGGAAGGGCCGGAAGGTCTCAGCTTTGCGTTACCAGCTGTAGACGGGCCGGGTCCCGCTTTGCCCGAATTCTACGTAAAGCCCCCCTATAACGGGCAGGCCGCGTCGACGGGCAACGGAACCATGGTCGCGTTTGAGGCGCGGACGCAAAGCCAAGTTCGTGATCTTCACGCCGCTGCGCTGGCTGCGGGCGGATCGGATGAAGGGCAGCCAGGCTTTCGGGCCGGGTATGGCCCGCGCTTCTATGTTGGATACCTACGCGACCCGCAGGGTAACAAAATTGCGCTCTTTTCCAGCAATCCCAATGAGCCGGGCCGCGACGATTGGTCAGACCGGGCGCGAGCTACCGCATAAGGCCCTAGCGGGACGCGACAAAGCTACATATAGTCCCCCGAAAACCTATGGGGACAGAGAAGAAAATGAACAAGCGTTTGCGCAAAATCACCATTGTAGGTGGTGGGACCGCGGGCTGGATGACCGCAATGATCTTGGACATGGTCCTGTCGCGGTCTTCGGCGGATAAAGACCGACCCAGAATCTGCCTGATCGAAAGCCCAAACATTTCAACAGTGGGCGTTGGTGAAGCCACAGTGCCACGCATGCCGCGTACCATTCGCGAGGCGGGCATCTCTGAACGCAAGCTTTTCCGCGAAACCAATGCCTCGTTCAAGCTGGGTGTGAAGTTCTGCAACTGGAACACGGACGCATTGGGCAAACGCATTGATTATGTGAATCCCTTTGCGCACGGCGAAATGCAATACGGCGTTGAGGCCGCAGAATATTTCTTGCGCTTTGGCAATGGGGATCGGGATTTTACGCAATCTATCGCACCCCATGATGATCTTGGCCGGTTGTGCCGTGGCGCGCGGCCTTTGGGTCAACCTGAGTATGAACAACGCTTCGGCTATGCCTATCACTTGGATGCGGTGAAGTTCGCGGACCTGCTGACGAAAGTGTGCACCGAAAAAGGTGTGGAGCACATCCGCGATGAAGTGACATCAGTTGAGTTGGATGAGCAAGGCAATGTCAGCCACCTGATGCTGGAACGCACGGGCCGCCATGACATTGAAATGGTCATCGACTGCACCGGGTTCCGGGGCTTGATCATCAATCAGGCGCTGGGCGAGCCCTTTATGGACTACTCGGAATATCTGCCCAATGACCGCGCGATGGCGCTGCAGATCGAACATCCGGATCCCGAGAAAATCGAAAGCCTCACCCGCTCGACCGCGCTGGGGGCTGGATGGACCTGGCGGGTGCCGCTCTACAATCGGGTGGGCACGGGCTATGTGTTTTCGTCGGCGCACCGGACGGATGATCAGGCGGCGGATGAATACCTGGAATGGCTGGGTGACAGCGGCAAGGGCAAGACCCCGCGCGTGATCCCGATGCGTATTGGCCGCGTCCGCAACGCGTGGGTCAAGAACTGCGTGGCGGTTGGCCTGGCGGGCGGGTTCATTGAACCGTTGGAAAGCACCGCGATCCACATGATCGACCACGCGGTGCGCTGGTTTGCCGAGCACCTGCCCACGCGGGAGGTCGCGCCTGCGTTGCGCAACCGGTATAATCGCCAGATGAACAAGCTCTATGACGAAGTGCTGGAGTTTATCTGCCTGCACTACAAACTGGGCAACCGCACCGATGACCAATATTGGATCGACGCACGGACCGAGATGAAAGTGCCCGACCGCTTGGCCGAAAACCTAGAGCTTTGGCAGCACCGTCTGCCGATGCCCCATGATATCGAGTTTGCGACGCTCTTTGACTATCGCGTCTACCAGACGGTGCTTTTGGGTAAGCAGGTCTATGATACCGGGTATGGGCCCGGCATTCGCGACCGGCTGCGTCCGCTGAAAAAGAAGATTTGGTTCCAGTATTGGCAGGCTGCGAAAGCGGATCTTTCCCAAGTGCTGAAAACCATGCCGGATCACAAGACCTTGCTGCGCGATATCCGGGGAGAGCTTGAGCCGAAGAAGCAAACCTTTGGTATGGAAGCGGCGATGAAGCCCACAGTGGCGATGCCAGGGGCCGTGCCTGCTCCTGCGGTGATCCAGAACATGCCGAACTTCGCCGAAATCCAAAGCGGCGCGAAGGACTTGCAGCTTTTCTAAAGCGTCCGGCCTTAAACATGAGGTATTTCTATCCGCTCAGAAATCCCGCCCGATGGGTACCATCGGGCCGCGCCGTTCCGCCCCCACGGGGCGGCGCGTTGCGCCTCCCCTCGGAACGACGCTTCCGCTCAGAGATCTGGACGCCTCAGGGTTAAGGCCGGACGTCCTAGAGGCAGATCTGCGACAACTCAGGTTTTGAACAACAGCTACGGGGCGGGGTCTTGGGACCTCGCCCCAACAGTGTCCAAATCAGGTTGCGGGCTGCTCTGCCGAGGCCGCCTCTGACGCAGCGGCCTGGATCGCCTCTTTCCGCTCGGCGGGCGTGGCATCTTCATTGACGCGCACAGTCACCTCGCGGTTGGCGAACCGAATGCCGGCCTCTTCAAAGGCGGCGCGGATCCGGTGCAGCAGCTCGCGCCGAATGACGAATTGTTTGCCAGGGATCGCCTTGAACTTGACGCGCAAGATCATCGCACTGTCTTCCATCTGCATCACACCTTGCGATTTCGGTGGCTCCAGCAGGCCGTCACCCATCAACTCATCTTCCATGAACTCCGCGCCGATGCGCTTGATGATCTTTTTGACTTGCTGAGGATCGGTGTTGAAGGTCAGGCGCAGGGGCAGTTTCATGATCACCCAGTCGCGCGAGTAATTGGTGAGTGCCGAAATATCGCCAAAGGGGATCGTATGGACCGCGCCCAAGTGGTGGCGCAATTGCAGGCTGCGCACAGAGATGCGCTCAACAGTTCCTTTAACGGAGCCAAGGTCGATGTACTCGCCCCGGCGGAACGCGTCGTCGATCAGAAAGAACACGCCCGAGACGACATCTTTGACCAGCGTTTGCGCGCCAAAGCCTATGGCAAGGCCGATCACACCGGCACCGGCTACAAGGGGTCCAACATTGAGGCCAAGGCTAGAGAGCGCGGCAAAGAGGCACGTCACGCCGATTACGACAAGCGCTGTTGACCGCAGAAGCGGCAGCAGGGTGGCGGTGCGGCTGGCACCCAGACCGCCTTCGGCATCTCCGCTTTCCTCGTCGCTTTCATCGGGTTGTTCTGCCGCGACCCGAACGTCGATGATCGTGCGCAGAAAGTCCCAGATCGCCCAGCCGATGATGGCCGTCAGCAGCACGCTGATGATCGTTTGCAGGCTCCGCCCCGCTGTCCCGCCTGCGGCAAGCGAGGCCGGGTCGAGCCCCCAGGTCGAAAGGATAATGATCAGCCCGGCCGCAAAAAGAAGCGCGCGCGCCGCGTTTCCGATCGCGGCTTTGATGGCCAGGTCCATGGATTGGGCGCGCAGGTAGAGGACGAGCACCCGGTAAACGATCCACAGCCCCAGCGAGACCAGCATTGTGGTGAAAATGTTGGAGGCAACCAGATCAACATTTCCGCTGACCAGCGCGCCGCCGGTGAAGACGACCCAAGTGATCAGGAAAGATAATGCCGTGATGGCCGCCCAATTCCGGGACAGCATGGCCACAAAAGAGCGATCCTCCGGCGGGGGCAATAAGTCGACGGTCGCGCGGTGGATCCAATAGGTCCCTAGCAGCGCCATACTGATCCATAGTATCCCCAGGAGCAAGGTCAGCAGATCTGGCGTCCCCTCGGGCGCGTCAAACTGGGCCATGACGTCGGAGGTGATCGTCTCGAACATCCAAAGGCCCGATAGCCCAAGCGCGAACCAGTGCACACGGCGCGTGGCCTCATCACTAAGCGCCACAAGCCGGTAGAGCGCCCAAAACCGCGGGAACATAATGTCGATGACGGATCGGACGATCAGCACGACTGTGACAACTGCGATATAGCTCGAGACAAAAAAGCGGATGTCAGGGTGATGGAAGAAAAGGTAAAGGACCGCCAGCGCCGTCAGCGCAAATGCCAAAGAGCCAGACAGCGCAATCAGCAGCACAAATATCGCGTCAGCAATCGCCGACACGGACGCATATGCGCCCTTGCCCAAATTGCGTTCCCCAATTGCAACCTGTCGCGCCGACGCCCGCTGGCGCCAATAATAGCGGACGACTCCCCCCGCCAATAGGCTGACCGCCAGCGCCAGGAATGCGATACCAACGCCGCCCGCATCAGTGAGCCGCACGAAGATCGCGCCGATACCGATCCCGAGCTCGGGCAGTTTGGAAAGAAGGGCTGCGGCATTTGTTGTCAGGGTTTCGCCGATGTCGCGCGTGTTGGTCAGCAGGCCTTCGCTTGGTGCCGCCGCTTCGGTGCGCCGGGCGGCAAACTCAGCGATCAATATGTCGCGCACTTGCGCATCGCTCAGGCGTCCCAGCATGGCCTGGAACTCGGTTTCTGTCAGGTCTGCGGAGAGATCGACATTGACCTCTTGCGCCTGCAAGCCGGGCGCGAGGGCCAGAAAACATGTCAAAAGCCCGACAGCCCAAAGCGTTGCGCGCATGCGAAAAATCGATTGCTTAGTCATAGTTCCCCCTTGCCGCATGGCTGGTGCCGCAGCCCGTGCTTGCCATGAAGGTAAGCACCACAAACCGCTTTGGGCACGTCATGCAAGCCGTGGGTGCCCAGTGACGGGCAAAGCTCGTCAGCCCCAACCGTGGGGACCTTTGGGTTGTGCTGGATGTCGTCCGGCGCCATGAGCGCCCGGACTGCGACCACGGCGCAACCTGCGACCGCTGTGAACAGGGCGAGAAACAGGTCTTGGGCCGCCATGGATTTTCCTTTCGACTCAGATACCGCAACACGGTATCTAATCTGCACCAGGTGACAATTACGCACTTTTGGGATACGTCGTATGGTTTGGGATACCTGATGCTATGAACGTGGCTTGATGGCGCGCCCCAAAGTATGCAGCACCCGTCAAGAGCGGGCCGTGCAACATCGAATGAGGAGGTAACCAGACATGTTGCCAATTGGCGTTCACAGCGAGGCAGAAGCACTCCTTTGCCCAATCCGAACCGTGCTTTCGAAGGTGACAGGCAAGTGGCAAATCATCATTGTCTTGGCACTTGAAGACGGGCCGCTGCGTTTTGGCGAACTCAAACGCACGATCGGCGACGTGACGCAACGCGTGCTCACCGAAAATCTGCGCGGCCTGCAACGGGACGGGTATCTGACGCGCACCGTCTACCCTGGACCGCCCGTCGCCGTCTCATACGAACTTACTGAACTGGGGCAGCAGCTTGTCGCGCTGCTCAGGCCGATTGTTCTTTGGGCGGAAAAAAACATGGACGTTGTTAAGGCGGCGCGCCAAGACTATGCCGAAAACACCGGTTGATCTGGACCAAGGCTGAACACTGGGCACTCTGGGTTCAATACAGTTAGCGCGCCTATGCCACACGAAAAAGCCGCCCCCGAAGGCGCGGCTTTTGAATTGTGTCTTGTACGCTAGGTTTAGAAGCCCAGACCTTCGTATTTCTTTTTGAACTTCGAGACGCGGCCACCGGTGTCCAGCAGGCGCGCGCCGCCGCCGGTCCAGGCCGGGTGCACAGAGGGGTCGATGTCCAACGCCAGCGTGTCGCCTTCGGCGCCCCACGTCGATTTCATCTGCACTTCTGTCCCGTCGGTCATTTTGACGGTGATCAGGTGATAATCGGGATGAGTGTCTTTTTTCATAGCTTACGCCTCCGCACCCGCGTCGCCCTTGGGCTTGCGCGGCTTATAGGTGCTGTCTTCTGCGATACGGGCGGATTTACCGCGACGCGACCGCAGGTAATAGAGTTTCGAGCGACGCACGCGGCCACGGCGCACGACTTCGATGCTTTCCACATTGGTGGAGTAGAGCGGGAACACACGTTCCACGCCTTCACCGAACGAGATCTTGCGCACTGTGAACGAGCCCGCGATGCCTTCGCCGTGGCGACGGCTGATGCAAACGCCTTCGTAGTTCTGAATACGGGTGCGCGACCCTTCGGTCACTTTATAGCCGACACGGATCGTATCGCCGGCTTTGAAATCGGGGATGGTTTTCCCCAGCTGGGCGATTTGCTCCGCCTCCAGCTCTGCAATCAGGTCCATCAGACCGTCTCCTATGTTACGCGCGGTTTGCCCGCGGATGATGTCCTTGCTGGTCTGTCCAGCGCGGCTTTTCTTTGTTTTTTGCGGCGCAAGCGTTTGCGCCAAACCAAAAAGCACCGAGTCGCCCCGGTGCCGATGGATGCGCGTCGATAGCCAAGACGCGTGGCAAAATCAAGCACTGGTTATGCTTTATCGTCGTCCTTGCGGGCCCAAAGGTCTGGGCGGCGCTCTTTCGTGATCGCTGCGGAGGTTGCCTTGCGCCACGCCTCGACAGCGGCGTGATTGCCAGAGGTCAAAACATCCGGGATCGCGCGGTCGTTCCAGGTTGCGGGGCGCGTGTAATGGGGGTGCTCCAAAAGTCCGTTTGAATGGCTTTCCTCAATGGCGCTTTCGGCGTTGCCCAACACGCCAGGCAGCAGGCGCACGGTCGCGTCGATCATCGCCTGGGCCGCAATCTCGCCTCCGGTCATGACAAAATCGCCCAAGGAAACCTCTTCGACGCCGTAGTGTTCGAGCACGCGTTCGTCGATTCCTTCGAACCGACCACAGATCAGCGTAACGCCGTCGGCACGTGCCCAATCCCGTGCGGTTTGCTGGGTAAAGGGGCGTCCGCGTGGGCTGAGATAGACCAAGGGCCAGCGCCCACGCGCATAGGTCTGCGCGGCCTCGATCGCGGGTCCGACCACATCGGCGCGCAACACCATGCCAGCCCCGCCGCCAGCAGGCGTGTCGTCCACGTTGCGATGCTTGCCGATCCCATACTGCCGCAAGTCGTGGGTATGGAGCTGCCACTTGCCGTCTTGCAGTGCCCGGCCCGTCAGGCTGAGCCCGAGGGTCCCCGGAAACGCATCTGGAAACAGCGTGATGATCCTGGCTTGCCAAATGCCTACAAGTTCGGGCGTTTCTTCGATTAAGGCACGTGGCTTGAGGGTCGGTCGGATCGACTTGCGGCCATGTGATTTCGGGGCGGTCTCGGTCATGACCCGCTTATGCGCCGGGGTTTAGCGCCTCGCAAGAGGCCTAAGGCTTGGCCGGAAGCCCCATCAGCGCGCGTTTAGCGTTGCGCAACGCCGGTCCGCGCAGCGTTCCGCGATTGAGCGCAAGCATCTGGGCGATGCCCTCTGGCGATGCTGACGTGTTGGCACGCGGGGCTGGCCTGATGGCTGAGCGCGCATCAGATGGCAGTTCGGCAAGATCAAGGATTGGGTCGAGCGGCCCAAGCGGCCCAGTGCAGTCTTCAAGGGCGACAGAGGTCACCGGAATTGGGTCGAGCGCCGCAGCGACCTGCGCGACATACGTGTACAGATTTGCCGTATCTTTGTACTTTTTTACATACTCCGCTGCGTCAAGCTGGTGCCGGGTCACCCGCACGTGTTGCGCGTGACAAGACCGAAGCCACGCCTCAGCACCTCGGGTGGTGAAGATCAGCATCACAGTCGCCGTTGGTTGCACGTCCAGAATGCCCGCGCAAAGCGCCTGCAATATAGGCGGTGCGGCATGATACCCTTTGAGACCCTTTCGCCCCGGCATGTGGCCCGAGAGATCTTCAGATGACATCAAGATAAGATCTTCCGCGCGCCAGAGCCGTGCCAAGTTTGCCATTTTATCGCGCACATCGATCAGATTGGCCGCATCTGCGTTGGCTGAATAGGCACGCGCCGCGTCGCACAGCGCCACCATGTCCGACCGCAGATAAGTACGCGCTGTTTGGGCCAGATGGGATCTGTTGGCGCGCAGAGTGTTTTGAACGCTGGTCGTTCCAGTTTTGTGAAAGCCCGCATGCACGACGACGCGCGGCACCTCACAAAATCCCGTCTGGTGGGTCGATGACGATGCGTGCCGCAGCTAGGTCGACCGTCGGAACAATAGCTTGCGTGAACGGGATTAAAACCGTTGCAGAACTGCCTGCACGGGTCACTTCGATCAGGTCGTCAGCGCCGTGATTGTGCACGGCCTTCACCCGACCCAGGGCCTGTCCACCGGTATCAAACACATCGAGCCCAATAAGGTCGGTATAGTAGTACTCGTCATCGGGCAGGGACGGCAGTTGGTCGCGCGAGGCGAAGAGTTCAGTGCCCTTAAGCGCGTCAGCCTCTTCCTTGCTATGCACCTGTACAAGCCGCGCTGAAAACCCGTTCTTTATCGGACCGATCAGCGCCAGGTCATAGGCGTTGCCATCGCTATCTTGCAGCGGGGAGTAGGTTTCGATGTCCTCTGGGTTGGCGCAAAAGCTTTTGATGCGCACTTCGCCGCGGACGCCATACGCGCCTGCGATGGCACCAACGATAACTTTGCCCGTCATTTGGCAACACCTCTACAAATGCCTCCAACCGTCTCGCCGCCCGCGGCGGTGCAGGCCTCGGACGCTTGTGACCTAGCAAAGAGCAGGCCTGCCGCGAAGGCGAGCAAAACCAGCAATGCCGTGCGAAACAAGCCAAACATCACGAACCCTGGACGATCCACATCATTGCGCCATTTGCCAAGCCTAAGCGGGTTTTGTCCAGAGTGAGGGTGGCGTGGCGATCAAGTCAGAGGCGCTTGAACAAGTCGAAGCGCGGTCGGAAGCCGAGCTTTGGGCCTGGTTGGGCGCGCATCACGCTCAGGCGGAAAGTGTGTGGTTGGTCACTTGGCTTAAGGCGCATCCCGCGGCCTATATCAGCCGGGACGCGGTTCTGGATGCCCTTGTTGCCCATGGTTGGATCGACGGGATCCGGCGGAAGCTGGACGCAGATCGCACGATGCAGCTGATCGGTCCGCGCAAGCAACAGGCCTGGGCGCAGTCCTACAAGGACCGTGCAGACCGTCTGATCGCAACCGGGCGCATGCGGCCGCCAGGTCATGCCAGCATCTCGGCGGGCCAAGCAAGCGGGTTGTGGGACTTCTTTGCCGATGTTGACGCTTTGATCGTCCCGCCAGATCTGCGCGATGCTCTTGGCGCCGGCGAAGACGCTTGGGCGGCCCAAAGCCCCAGCTACAGGCGCAATGTCCTGCGTTGGATCAAGATTGCGAAGACCGCAGCCACCCGGGCAAAGCGTATCCAAGCCGCCGCCGCCGCGACGCGCGCTGGGGAAAAACTTCCACAGATGTGACTTGGCGCAGTCTCGGCACTGCGGTAGGGTGGCAACGGTTCGAAGGATTGCTGTCCAGCTTCGCCGCAGCCTCACGCGTGTTTCGCGGGCTGCGAGACCCTATCTCTTTAAGTAGACCCCATCATGACAAACTCAATCACTTTGCGCCCTGCGTCGGCGCACGACATACCGCGTTTGGCTGACATCGCTGACGCGTCGCTGTTCCCAGGCGACATGCTGCCCGATATGATCGCGCCGTTCTTTGAAGGCGCAGACTGCCTATGGCACGTCGCAGTGACGTCCAACCAGGTTGCAGGATTTGCATTTGCAGAGCCTGAGCCGATGACTCAAGGGACTTGGAACTTGCGCGCCATTGCCGTCGCGCAAATGGCCCGGCGCACCGGCGTGGGCCGCGCACTTTTGCAATGCATAGAGGCAGACCTAGCGGGTCAAGCACGCCTACTCGTGATCGACACGACCCAATTGGCAGCGCAGCACGCAGGACGCGCGCTTTACGGTGCGCTTGGCTATGCTCAAGTCGCCCATATCACCGATTTTTGGGAGCCTGGCGCCGATAAGGTAACCTACGCAAAGGTGTTGCGCCGTCCTTAAAGGCAAGATCGCGTCTCCGGCCGAATTGGGGGCGGGAGACGCGTATGTCACGCTTACTCTGCGGTTGCTTCTTCCGCTGGGGCTTCGGCTTCTGCGGCAGTCGCTTCTGCAGCCTTTGCAGCTTTCTCTTCCGCGCGCTCTTGGGCCTTCTTGCCCGGTGTGCCCTTCTTGGGGTTGTTGCGATCCGCCTTGTCGCGCACGCCAGCGGCTTCCAGCATCCGCGCGATGCGGTCTGTCGGCTGCGCGCCTTGGCTCAGCCAGTACTGAACACGCTCCATATTCATTTTCACGCGCTCTTCGCTGTCTTTGGGCAGAAGCGGATTATAAGTGCCCAGCTTTTCGATAAAGCGGCCATCGCGGGGCATGCGGCTGTCTGCGGCCACGATGCGATAGAAGGGGCGTTTCTTGGACCCGCCGCGGGCCAGTCTGATTTTCATTGCCATGGTGTCGTCTCCTTAGAATGGCTGTCTTGTAGGGTGCGTCGTGCACGCACCTAGGTTTGATGCTGTTTGTGGTGTTGGATCACCTCAGCGATAATGAAGTTCAGGAACTTCTTGGCGAATTCGGGGTCCAGATCGGCCCGGCGCGCCAGGTCTTCGAGCCGTGCGATCTGATTGGCCTCGCGGGCCGGATCGGACGGGGGAAGGTCGTATTCTGCCTTGAGTTTGCCCACGGCTTTGGTGTGCTTGAACCGCTCGCCCAGCGTATAGACCAGTATGGCGTCCAACCGGTCGATGCTGGCGCGGTGCTCTTTGAGCACTTCGGCGGCGCGGGTGACGGGATCTGAAGCACTGTCAGTCAAGGGCCCATCCTTTCGGTTTAAACAGCGGGTCGGCGTAGTGCGCGATTTCCATATCGATGCCGTGGCGCAGTTGCGAATGTCGCAAGGCATCCGGGCTGGGGTGCCGGTAGACGGCATCTGATCCATCAATGGTTGCCGCCGATTTGTCTTTGGTGCAGCCCAGCCGTTCGGCCAGCCGGATCGCTTCCAGGTTCTTTGGGTCCAGATAGCTGACTGCACCCGTCCAACCGGCCTCGTCGAAAAAGTGTTGGCGCACGCGGTTGGTGGCCTCCAGCGCATAGCCTTTGCCCGATTTGTCCGGCCAGATGATCCAGGCGATCTCACGCTCGGGCCATTTGGCGGGCTGCCAGCCACCGGCCATGCCATAGGTTTCGTCCGTGGCCTTGTCGTGGATCATCCACATGCCAAAGCCCCGGATTTCCCAATGGCCGATCTCGGCGGCATAAAGCATCCACGCCTCATATGCGTTGAGTGGCCCGCCCATGAACCGCGCGCGGTAGCTTGTGAACGTCGCTTGGAAGTCTGGATAGTCCTCGGCCTGGGGCGCTTTGAGCACCAACCGTTCGGTCTCCAATTCGGGGATATCGCGGTGGCCCATGTCTTAGACCTCCCCCGCGGCCCAGTGGCGCCAAACTTGCACGTCACTGTTGTCTGCGCCCAAAGCCCTCTCGGCGGCGGCATCCCGCACTGCTCCAAGCTTCTGGGCAACGTTTTGGGAGGCCACGTTCTTCTCAAAGATGTAGCTGACCAGGCTCGGCAGCTTGAGCACCGAGCTTGCGCAGTTTTTCACCGCGCGCGCCGCTTCGGTTGCAAAACCGCGCCCTTGTGCGTCTTCTGCCAGAAGGTAGCCCAGTTCCGGTTCCTGATCGCCCGGCTCAAACCCGATACCGGCAAACCCCACGCAGGTGCCATCAGCGTCCACTGCCCACCAGCCGTGCCCACGCAACAGCCATGTGCCCGTCAACTGCATAAATTCGGCCCAGACCTCCGCGCGACTGTCCGTTTTGACCTCATCGCTATAGGACGCGATGCCTACCAGAACCGGAAAATCGTCCAGTCGCGGCGCGCGCAGAAGCAACCGTTCGGTCCGTAATGCGGGAACAGCCTCGGGCATGGCGGGTCGGGCATGATGGACGGGTGTTTCATGATCAAGGGGCGCGGCGACGTCGCCCGTATTGAAGTGGCGCCACACGCGCACCCCCGCGCTGTCGTCTCCCAATGTTGCTTCAGCCGCGGCGTCGCGCGTGGCGCCCAACTTACGGGCCACGCTCTGCGAGGCGGCATTCTTTTCGGAGATACAACTGATCAGGCTGGGCAGGTTCAGAACGTCGCGCGCGCAGTCGCGCGCAGCGGTGGCGGCTTCGGTTGCATAGCCCTTGCCGCGCGTGGCGGGCGCAAAGATATAGGCCAGTTCCGGTTCCTGATCTTCCGGTTCAAAACCAATGCCGACAAAGCCAACAGGCGTGTCTTCAGCCGTGACGGTCCACCATCCATGCCCGCGCAACAGCCAGGTTGCTGACATCTGTATGAAGTCGTTCCAACTCATCTCGCGCGTGCCGCGGCCCTTCAGGCTTGTCGCGGCCACGCTTTGATCAATCTCGACCAGCGTGGGAAAATCAGCCAGGTCCGGCGCGCGCAGCACCAGCCGGTCCGTGTGCAGCAGAGGTACCGCATCGCGCAAGGCGGGCAGGGCGTGCTGGGTGGGCGCGTGTTCGTGGACGGCGATCATGCCAGCTCCCCCGGCGATGGGTGCCGAAAGACGCGCAGTTCGCCCCAGCGTTCATGGGTGAACACCTCTGGTTCTTCGACGCAGCCAAGGCGCCTTGCCACGGCCTCAGAACCTGTATTGCCGTGGGCGATCAGGCTGATCAGTGTGGTCATGCCCAGCGTGCCGTAGACGTAGTCGCGTACTGCGCGGGCGGCCTCGGTCGCATATCCCTTGCCTTCGAACCCGTTCATCAGATCCCAGCCCAGTTCGGGTTCGGGAAAGCCCAATGGAAAGAACGGCCCGATGATGCCGCAAAGTTTGCCCGAGCTGCGCTCCTCCACTGCGAACCGTCCATAGCCGCGCAAGTGCCAATGGCCAACTTCGGTGGCCAGCGTGCGCCAGGTCAGTTCCGCCGTCTGCGGCCCACCAACAAAGCGCGACCGGTCAGAGGCGTAGAAGGCCGCGAGCGGGTCGAAATCGTCCAGCGTGGGCACGCGCAAGGTCAGGCGATCAGTCGTGAGCGTCGTCATGGGCGCTCTCCTGGGCCGGGGTGGCGCCAGATGTACATCGTTCCAAATTCCACATGCTCAAAGGTTTTCTCAAACCGTGCGCCCAGCCGCGTTGCCACGCGTGCGGAGGCCGTGTTTTCGGGATCGATCAGGCTGATCACCGTGGTCCAGCCCAGGTCGTCGTAAACATAGTCGCGGATGCGCTGCGCGGCCTCGGTGGCATAGCCCTTGCCCGTGGCGTCAGGCATCAGCGACCACCCGATTTCGCGTTCGGGCCAGCCATAGGGCTCGATCGGGCCGACGCGGCCCATGCATAGTCCGGTTTCCTTTTCCTCAAGATGAAACGCGCCGAACCCTTTAACATGCCAGTGGCCAATCCGCGCCAATATGCCTTGCGCGCAGGCAAAGGGACCTTTGGCGCCGCCCACGAATTTGGCGTGATCACCAGTGTAGAACAGAATTTCCCGGTCGAGGTCGTCCATCGACGGCGCGCGCAGGATCAGCCGATCCGTCTCAAGCGTTGGGATGTCCATCACGCAGGCCTCCGGTGTCGGTAGACCACGGTGTCTTCGAACGTATCGCCTTCGGCCATGGGGGCGTCCGGATCCAGTTGCGCGCCCAATCGTTTTGCCAGCGCCATCGAGCGGGCGTTGTCGACGTGGATGTAGCTGACAACGCTGTCTGCCGCGCTATTCGCCCACCACCACTTAAGTGCTGCTGTTGCGGCCTCGAACGCGTAGCCCTTGCCTTCGCATGGTTGCGTCAGGGACCAGCCAATCTCGGGCTCGGGGTATTTTGGCGGGTTTATGATCGCCAAGTCGCCGCAAAATGTCTCGGTCGTGCGGTCCACGACGATCCACCCGCCGTACCCTTCAAGCGCCCAGCTTGCCGTGATCGTTGCAAACTCGGTCCAGGCCCCGGCGCGGTCAAAGGGCCCACCCATATACTGCGTGCGTGGCTCTGCCAGAAACGCGGCATAGGTTTCGAAATCCGAAGATCTCGGGCCGCGCAGGATCAAGCGATCGGTTGTTATTGTTGGCGCAAGCCTCATGCTGCCGGCCTGCTGTGTCTGTAGACCAAGCACGGGTCTTCCGGCTTTGGAACGGCGGCGGTGTCGTCGCGGGTTGCGCCCAAACGTTCGGCCAAGCGGATCGAGGCGGCATTGTCTGGGTCTATGTAGCTGACCATCGAGGTCCACCCCAGCACATCCCAGCCGTGGTCGATGCAGGCTTGGGCGGCTTCGCGCGCGATCCCTTTGCCTTCGTGCTGGGCATCAAACAGAACCCAACCCACCTCGGTTTCGGGCCAGCCTAAGGGGTACCAATGCCCGACGATGCCAAGTGCAGCATTGTCGTCGCGCCGTGTCACCGTGAACATGCCAAAGCCGCGCAGGCCCCAATGACCAATCTCGGTCCCGAAGAAGTTCCAGGCCTGGCGCTGGGTCATGGGACCGCCGACATATTGCGCGCGTTCTGTCTGGTAGAATTCCACAAACGCCTCCACATCCTGCGGCGCGGGGGGCCGAAGGCGCAGGCGCTCTGTCTCCAGAACGGGCATATGATCAAGCAGCCAGGTCATGCGTCTTCGGCAAAAAGATCATCTGGCAATGCGCCATCTAAGACGGGGCGGGTGAAGCTTCGGTCATATCGGCGAATGCACTGCGTCGCTTTGGCGTGTGCATAGGCCCGCAGGCATTCGGCATCGTTCCACATACGGGCGCGGTAGGCCTCGTACTCGGCGAGCGACGGGAATGAAAAGTGGCAATAGGCAATGTCGTTCGGCCCTTCATGCGGCAAATGATAGCCGTGATGGACGCCGCCCAATTCGGGAACCTTCTTGATCCAAAAGCGCGCATATGCCTCGAAATCATCGAGCTTGTTGGGGTCAATTTCGTATCTAACGGTGCAAGAGATCATCGCGGGCTTCACTTCTTCTTGCCAAATCCAGACAGGCCAGGGGGCAGCGCCATGCCTCCGCCGCCCAGACCGGGAAGACCGCCGGGCAGTTTACCGGGGCCCATTGCTTTGGCGGCGGCTTCGAGCTGTTTTGGGTCCATATCGGCGGGCATACCAGGCATGCCGCCCTTGCCGCCCATCATCGCCTGCATGGCTTTTTTCATCATGCCGCCTTTGCCCTTGCCGAGCTTTTTCATCATGTCCGACATCTGGCGATGCATCTTCAGCAGCTTGTTCAGGTCCGAAACTTCCATGCCCGAACCGCCTGCGATGCGCTTTTTGCGGCTGGCTTGCAGGATCTGAGGCGCGGCGCGCTCTTTCTTGGTCATGGACTGGATCATGGCGATCTGGCGTTTGAGGATCTTGTCGTCAAAGCCCGCGTCTTCGATCTGTTTGGCCATTTTGCCCATGCCGGGCATCATGCCCATCATGCCTTCCATTCCGCCCATCTTGAGCATCTGTTCCAGCTGCATCTTGAGGTCGTTCATGTTGAACTGACCTTTGGACATGCGCTTCATCATACGCTCGGCCTGTTCGGCCTCGATGGTCTCTTGCGCCTTTTCGACGAGTGAGACGATATCGCCCATGCCCAGGATGCGGCCTGCGATCCGGTCCGGCTCGAATGTTTCAAGCGCGTCCATCTTCTCGCCCAGGCCCACAAACTTGATGGGCTTGCCGGTGACCGCGCGCATCGAGAGTGCCGCACCACCGCGCCCATCGCCATCCATCCGCGTCAAGACCACGCCCGAGATGCCGATGCGTTCGTCGAAGTTTTCGGCGGTGTTGACGGCGTCCTGGCCTGTCAGACCGTCGACCACCAGCAGCGTCTCGCGCGGGTCGGCCACGTCGCGCACCGCTTCGACCTGCGCCATCAATTCTTCATCGATGGAAAGGCGCCCCGCAGTATCGAGCATATAAACATCATACCCGCCTAGGCCCGCTTGGGTCTTGGCGCGTTTGGCAATGGCGACCGGATCCTGGCCTTTGACGATAGGCAGCGTGTCCACGCCGATCTGGGTGCCCAGGATCGCCAGCTGCTCCATCGCCGCAGGGCGGTTGACGTCAAGCGAGGCCATAAGGACCTTCTTGCCGTCGCGATCCTTGAGCCGCTTGGCGAGCTTAGCCGTTGTAGTTGTCTTACCGCCACCCTGCAGGCCGACCATCAGGATCGGCGCGGGTGGATTGTCGACTTTCAGATGCCCCGGCTCCCCTTCGCCAGTGAGCACGTCGACAAGCGCATCATGTACAATTTTGACAACCTGCTGACCGGGTGTCACCGATTTGGTCACAGCCTGGCCTGTTGCCTGCTCTTGTACTTTTTTGACAAACTCGCGGGCCACGGGAAGTGAGACGTCGGCTTCAAGCAGGGCCACACGCACTTCGCGCAGCGCCGTTTTGACGTCGTCTTCCGAAAGAGCGCCCTGCTTTGTCAGCCGGTCAAAGACGCCGGACAGGCGTTCGGAGAGATTTTCAAACACGAGCCACGGCTCCTTTATCCCAGTTGCGGTTTTCGCCAATGTAAGCACTGGCGCGCGAATTTCCCAAACGGCGGCCACCCCCAAGGCGACTGCCAAACGACGTACGCCCCCACGGGCGAATGCCAAACGACGTGCGCCCCCACGGGCGCAACGCGCTGGTGGAGGGCGATCCCGGGCATAGCCCATGGGACCGGAGGCATGAACGCTCCGGAGTGCTGCGCGACCTATGTGCTTTCTATGATTGAGTCAAGCTCGCATGGGCTTCTGACGCGTGCAGAAATTCCATTGTAAGCCGTGTTTTCACCAGTTTTGGTGATTTACTGTAACACACGTGCCCTGCCAGACCTGCGTCATGTGTATCGGGATCGCAGCGATTGCGCCCCTTATTTGAGGATATGACGTAATGATAAAAAACACCACCTTTGTCACCATCGCCGCGCTCTCTTTGGGCACAGCGGTGCATTCGGCCACGTTGAGAACGGATTTTTCAATCTTTGCGCGGGACGTGAACATCGATTCTACTATAGAACAGCAGACCGTTGACCTGGATGGCGTGAAGTCAAACAGCGCGACAGCGCAGGATGGCCGAGCAATATCCAGCGGAAGCTATGACGTTGACCCAGTGACAGGCGTCATCAAAGTCGGGGCGTCGTCTAAAACGACGTTTGACGTCAATCGCGGTGCCAATGGCCGCGCGCGTTCTCGGCTGATCATTAGCGAGTCGTATACGGCGGTTGGGTCTGGCACCGCGACCTTCAACTTTGACTTTGATGGCGGCCTGTCTGTCGGTGGACCGGATGCGTCTAGCAACTATATTGCGACGCTGGAGTTGTGGGGGTTTCTGCCCAAGCTTACCCGTGTCGAGGACGACTCGCGCGCAGTGCTTGGGTTCATCGACGACACGTTGACCACAACTGTGAACGGACAAAGCGTCCAAGCCACCTCATCTTTGCAGGTGAATGACGTGATATCTTCGTCACTCGACCTGACGGATGGTCAGCGATTCAATCTCGTGCTGACGTTTCAGGCCGTAACCGGGACTTCAGAGGATGGGCTTGGCGGTGCCGGTGTATCCGATTTCGTGAATACAGGGTATCTGGACTTTTCGACCACTGCTGGGCTGTCTGTCGTCGCAAGCGATACTGCGTTCCTATCGAATGCGACCGGACGACCTTCCACGACGTCCTCATCGCCGTCGCCCGTTCCGCTTCCGTCAAGCCTTGGTTTTTTGCTGGCTGGGGCGGCGATGTTGCCGATCTTGCGGCGCGCCCGCAAGCCTCGGGCTGCATAGGTACGGTGTTAACCATTAGTTCAGAAATGCGTGCCGAAAATTGTCGGTTTCGTTGACTTGAATTTTAGAGGAATGGTAATTTTGGGGCATCCCAGTTTACATGGAGTGCCCCCGATGACCCGTATTTTTGTTATGATTTCCGCGCTAACCCTCGCAGCCCCGGCAACCGCCAATGGCCTGTCGTCGACATTGCTCGCGTTGACGGCCGCCACAAACGGTACGCAATCCGGCACAACCACTGCTGCGCCGGTAACAACCGCGGCGTCGGGAACTCTGCGGTCGACCAACTCTGGCGCCAGCGTTGGTGCGCTGGTTGCTGCAACAGCGACGGCGGCCAGCTCCACCAGCACACGCTAGCATAAATCATACGCTCAATTAGATGCCCGGGCCTGAGCGCCCGGGCATCTCTGACTTAGGCGCTCAAAGCGTCGATCTGACTTTGTGCTGTCGCCACAGCTTCGTCCGCGCCCATCATCATTTGATCTGCGGTGACGAAGGACACATCTGTGATGCCGATGAACCCCATGATGTGGCGCAGATAGGCAGACGCGAAATCAATCTCGCTGCCTACTTTGGTTCCGCCGGACGCTAGAACGATCACCGCCCGCTTGCCGGTCATCAGTCCCTTCGGCCCGTTTTCGGTATACTGGAACGTGCGTCCGGCGCGCGCGATAAGGTCTATCCACGCCTTCAGCGCGGCGGGGACGCCAAAATTGTAAATGGGTGCGCCAATGACCAAAACATCGGCAGCCTCAATCTCGGCCACCAATTCATCGGACAAGCCCAGCATTTCGGCCTGCGCCGCATCGCGCGCGTCTGCAGGCGTAAAGTTCGCGCCGATCCACGCCTCGGTCACGTGTGGCAGCGGCTTGGCAACATCGCGGTAGGTGATGTCACCGCCAAGTTTTTGCGCAACCTGCGCACTGAGTTGACGGGTGACAGACCCGTCATAGCGGGCAGAGCTGTCGATATGCAAAACGGTCATGGGACCCTCCTTGTGGATACGGGCCAAAGATACGCCTTGCAAAAATGAACTAAACAGACGTAAATCAACACAATATGTTAGAAAATGCACATGAATTGCGATGAACAATTGGGATGAGATTCGGACGGCCTATCAAGTCGCGCGGCTGGGCACGGTCAGTGGCGCGGCAGATGTTTTAGGCGTTCACCACGCAACGGTTATTCGGCACATCGACGCGCTAGAGGGTCGGCTGGGCGTCAAGCTCTTTCAGCGGCACGCCCGGGGCTACACGGCGACCGAGGCGGGCCAGGATCTGTGCCGCGTTGCGCAGACCACGGATGAGCAGTTTGCCCAGTTGTCGGGGCGCATCAAGGGGCAGGGCGAAGGCGTGTCGGGCGAGCTTTTGATCACCTCCTTGGTCACGCTTGCCCCCCTTTTGGCGCCGATCTTGCACAGCTTCCAGGAAAAGTACCCCGACGTGATCATCCGTTTTTTGACCGGAGAGCGGGTGTTTCGCCTGGAATACGGCGAGGCCCATGTCGCCATTCGAGCCGGGTCTGCGCCGGGCCAGTTGGACAATGTCGTGCAGCCGTTTTTCCGGCAGCGCATGGGCATGTATGCGGCGCGCAACTATGTTGAAAAATACGGCCTGCCGCAGTCCGAGGCGGAGCTTGTCGATCATTGGTTTGTTGGCCACGACCGGCGCGACAGCCGCGCCCCGTTCTATGTTTGGCTGCGCGAACGGGTGCCCGAGCAGGCCATCCGCTTTCGCACCACGGATGTGTGGGCGATGGAAATGGCGGTGCGCGCCGGATCTGGCATTGGGTTTCTGCCGTTGATCGAGGCGCGCAAATCCAAGGACTTGGTAGAGGTCATCCCATCAAAGGAAGACTGGTCAGGGCCCTTGTGGCTCGTCACCCATGTCGACCTTCACCGCACAAGCAAAGTGCAGGCGTTTCTCAACCACCTCAAAACCGAGGCCAAAAGCTGGGACGCTTAAGCCCGAGCCGCCAAGGCCATCTTGCAATGCTCGCGTTCTCCGGGCTGGTTGCGGGAAGTTTTTCCTTAGGCGTTATGGCCGCAAACGAGATTGCTCCGACCGCGCTGAATGCCGCGCGCTTTGCAATCGCCGCTGTGATCATAGGAAGCGTGGCACTTGCGACCACGGGCATTCCACGAAAGTCGATGCGCGCGCCTTGGCGTTATCTCGTCTTGGGCGGGTTTTTCGGGGCGTATTTCGTTCTGATGTTTGAAGGCCTTAAAACTGCGCCAGCTGTTAGTGCCGCCGCCGTGTTTACCCTCACACCTGTCCTGTCTGCTGTGTTCGGATATGCTCTTCTGCGCCAGATCACGACGCCACGAATGGCTCTGGCGCTTGCTATTGGGGCTGCGGGCGCGGTGTGGGTGATCTTTCGCGGCAACTGGTCCGCGATTGCCGCCTTCGAAATTGGGCGTGGCGAGGTCATCTACTTCTTTGGATGCGTTTGCCATGCAATCTACACGCCGCTTGTACGGCTGCTGAACCGCGGGGAGACACCTGTGGTCTTCACCTTTGGGATGTTGATTGCTGGCACGATCCTACTCACGGTCATTGGCTGGCAGGACATACGCGCCACGCCTTGGGCTGATTTGCCGGGCATCGTCTGGATCTCGCTGGCCTATCTGGCGGTATTCGCATCTGCGGCAACGTTTGTGCTGCTGCAATTTGCCAGTCTTCGCCTGCCTGCGGCGAAGGTGATGGCCTACACCTACCTAACGCCAAGTTGGGTGATTTTGTGGGAAATCTGTCTGGGCCGCGCTGTGCCGCCGTGGATCGTTTTGGTCGGCATGGCACTGACGATTCTGGCGCTGCTTTTGCTCCTTCGAGACGAAACGCCACAAAATAGGGGAAAAGTGTAAATCCTTTCCCGCTGCGCGATTAACCGCCGATTAATAGATTGCGATCAGGACATGGGTCCGAGCAAGTTTGGTAGTGAGTGTGGAAAAAAGGGAAGGGGTCCATGTCCGCTTTTCGATTTCAAACGGTTGTTGTGAGTTTGTCAGTGACGATTACTCTTCTGGGGGTGGTGCTGGGCTAAGGTCCTCCGCCTCCAGGAAGCGTTCGAAAGCGTCCAAATGGATCGCCTCAAACTGACCAAAGCTCTGCATCCAGACAGAGGCCGCGCGCAGCGCCTCTGGCTCTAGCTTGCACCATTTGACCCGCCCGCGCCGTTCCTGTGTGATAAGCCCGGCGCGCGTGAGCACTGTTAGATGCTTAGAAATGGCCGCCAGTGACATGTCAAAAGGATCGGCCACATCGGTTACGGCCATATCGTCTTCCAGCAACATCGACAGGATTTCACGCCGCGTTGGATCGCTGAGCGCGGCGAACACTGTATCCAAGGGCATGTCCATAAAGGTGCTGTAACAGGTTGGTTGCCCAGAGGAAATGCACGTCAGAGCCGCGGATGCCGATGCGTTTCTGATGGCCAAACGTGCCGTTGCACTGCGAGATCGTACGGCGACACCCCAATATCCCGGGCCAATCGGTCCGTGAGTTCGGGCGGCAGTTTTTGCAATTCCCGCCGGGCGTTTGAGGAAAATATACGCGCCAAAAGCGCACGAATATCCAAGACGCGTCGCCGCGCCTCATCTGATGTAAATGCCATCTTGGCCTCCAAACTATGTGTATGAGGTCAATTTAGAAAGAAACCGAGCGCGGCACAAAACGCTTCTCTTGACAAGATATGTGAGAAAAACTCACATAAAGCACATGTCCCGCCGTTTGCCGCCCCTCAATGCATTGCGCGCCTTCGAAGCCGCTGGGCGACACCAGAGTTTTACCCGTGCTGCCGAGGAACTTTCGGTCAGCCACTCTGCAATTTCCAAACATGTGCGTGGCTTGGAACATCACTTGGGCACGCAGCTTTTTCGGGACCTGCCACGCGGGGTCGCGCTGACGCCCGCAGGTGCGCGGTTTCTGAGCACGCTGACGCCCGCTTTTGATGCCATCGGCGAGGCGTCCGAAGGGTTTGCAGAACGCCCTAAGGGCAGTTTCGTGCTGAACAGTGACACATCCTTCGCAGTTAAGTGGCTGACGCCGAACTTGTGCGGCTTTTACGACCTTTATCCTGACGTGGAGATCGAGATTGAGGCGACGCAAGCCCTGGCCGACCTTGAGCGGTATGAGGCGGATGTCGCCATAAGGTTCTTTCACGGTGGCGTGCCGGACCGACCGGCAGAGATGATCAGCAATGCCAGGATCTATCCCTATGCCACGCCTGCGATTGCGGCAGAGATTGGCGATGATCTGGCGAAGCTGTTGACCTACCGCCTGCTGCGCGACCGGTCTGGCGATCCGTGGCGCGATTGGTTCGCGTTGATCGGTCGAGAGGATCTCTACACGCGACCCACCCCTCGCTGGAGGATGCGTGCGATCCTCTCGCATCAAAGTGCCGTCGCAGGGCTTGGCGTCTACTTGGCCTCTGAGGAGAATGTTGCGATGGACGTGGCTGAGGGACGCTTGGTGCGGTTGAGCCATCAGGGGCTCTGGCAGGGCAGCTATTATATGCTGTTGGGTCAAGGCGCGCAGCGGCGCAAACCCGTGCGCGTTTTTCGGGATTGGTTGCTTGAGGCGACCAAGGCGTTTCGAGCCACATAGCGCAACTCTAAACCATTTGGTTGAATATGCTGCTGCGCGGAAATTGTGCCGCACCGTGTCACGGGCCCAAAGACGCACTCTTGGCCCAATTCGAAATAAGATAATTATTTTATGTGGTTAGGGGGTTTCGTGCCGCGTGTGCCGCTGCATTGACTCGCAGAGGCCAGCGCAATAGCACTGCAGCAACTGAAGCGTGGGGGACAGCCTTGTCCAACGACGACCGGCTCAAAGATCTGAGTGCCCGACTTGAGGCACTGAAGGCGAGCCAAGAGGATGACGCCCCGCACGTGGAAGAGCACTATTCAATGGCCCAGATTGGCTGGCGGATGGTGATCGAATTGGTGGCTGGTCTGGGGATCGGCTTTGGCATGGGGTACGGGCTGGACAGCCTGTTGGGGACGATCCCAATATTCCTCGTGCTTTTTACATTGCTGGGTCTCGCGGCGGGCATCAAAGTGATGCTGAACTCCGCCCAAGAGATGCAGAAGGTGAACGAAGCGGCGGAAGCTGCGAAGGCAGAGGGGCCTGGAGATGGCGGATAAAGAAGACGGCGGCGGCTTGGTCTTTCACCCGATGGATCAGTTCATCGTGAAGCCATTGTTCGGCGACGGTCCGGTGGGCATGTTCACGATCACCAATGCGACCCTGTGGCTGGCCTTGGCCGTTCTGGCGACCGCTGGATTGTTGGTCTTTACCACGTCCAAACGCGCTGTTGTTCCGGGGCGCGCGCAATCGGTGGCGGAGCTTGCTTATGGATTCGTCTACAAGATGGTCGAAGACGTCACGGGCAAGGACGGGATCAAGTACTTCCCGTACATTATGACTTTGTTCGTCTTTATCCTGTGCGCCAACTTTTTAGGGCTTTTGCCCTTTTCGTTCACAACCACGAGCCACATCGCTGTAACTGCGATCTTGGGGTTTGGTGTCTTTATCGCCGTGACCGTTTTGGGTTTCGTGAAGAACGGCGCAGGGTTTCTGAGCCTCTTTTGGGTGTCGAGCGCGCCACTGCCGCTGCGCCCCGTTTTGGCGGTGATTGAGCTGATTTCCTACTTCGTGCGCCCCGTGAGCCACTCCATTCGTTTGGCCGGCAACATGATGGCGGGTCACGCGGTTCTGAAAGTGTTCGCGGGCTTTGCCCAAGTGGCGGCGATCGCACCGATTGCGATCCTTGCCGTTGTCGCGGTTTACGGTCTTGAGGTCTTGGTGGCCTTTATCCAGGCCTACGTGTTCACCATCCTCACTTGCGTGTATCTGAAGGACGCACTGCACCCGCATCACTAATCCGCAGGGTGCGGGCACGGCCGCACCTTACGCAACCTCATCCAAATTCCATCGTAAGGAGACAAAGACATGGAAGGCGATATCGCACAAATGGGTCAATTCATCGGCGCAGGCCTCGCAGCAATCGGCTCTGGTGCCGCTGCGATCGGTGTGGGCCACGTGGCAGGCAACTTCCTGGCCGGCGCTCTGCGCAACCCATCCGCGGCTGCTGGTCAGACCGCAACTCTCTTCATCGGCATCGCGTTCGCGGAAGCGTTGGGCATCTTCGCCTTCCTCGTGTCGCTGTTGCTGATGTTCGCGGTCTAAGAGACCCGCGACACACGATCCTTACGCGCCGGGTGGGCCATGCGCCCATCCGGTGGTAACCCCAAAAGCTGCCCGAAGAGGATGCTGACATGGCGACCGAGACGCCCGTCGACAAGGAAATCGCAGGATCCTGCGTAGACTATGGTGGCAGTGCCATCGGCATGCCGCAGCTGTGCCCAGAGTGGTTTGGCAATCAGATCTTCTGGTTGGTCATCGCGCTTCTGGCCATCTTCTTCATTCTGTCGCGTATCGCGCTGCCGCGCATCGCGGCGATCCTTGCCGAACGGCAGGGGACGATTACAAACGCCATCGCCAATGCCGAGGACCTCAAGCGCAAGGCGGCGGAGGCCGAAGCGGCCTATGAAAAGGCGCTGGCAGATGCCCGCACCGAGGCCCAAAGCATTGCCAATGAGACGCGGGCAAAGATCCAAGCCGATCTGGACGACGCGATTGCCAAGGCCGATGCAGAGATCAGCGCAAAAGCGGCTGAGTCTGAAAAGGCGATTGCCGAGATCCGCGCAGGCGCCATGGACAGTGTCGCTGTCGTCGCCAAAGACACGGCGCAAGAGATTGTCAGCCTGTTGGGCGGTAAAGCCGACGGCGCGGACATTGATGCCGCTGTCGCAACACGGTTGAAAGGGTAAAACGATGATCACACGGATTTCCCTGACCCTCGCAGCGGCCCTGATTGCCAGCCCCGCCTTTGCGGCGAAGGGCCCGTTCTGGTCGCTTGGGAATACAGACCTTATCGTCTTGATTTCGTTCCTGCTGTTCATTGGCATCTTGGTCTATTTCAAGGTCCCGGGGATGTTGACAGGCCTGCTGGACCAGCGCGCGGAAGGCATCAAATCGGACATCGACGAGGCACGTGCGCTGCAAGAAGAGGCAAAGTCGCTTCTTGCGGATTTCGAGCGTAAGCAGAAAGATGTGCAAGCCCAGGCAGATCGCATCGTGGCCCAAGCCAAAGAAGATGCCGAACGCGCAGCCGCGCAGGCGCAAGAAGACTTGAAAGTGTCTGTCGCGCGTCGACTGGCGGCAGCCGAAGACCAAATTGCCAGTGCTGAAAGCGCCGCCGTCAAGGAAGTGCGCGATCACGCAGCAGCCGTTGCCATCTCTGCCGCGCGGGATGTGATTGCCAAGCAAATGACAGCCACCGATGGAAACAAGCTCATCGACGACGCGATTGGCATGGTGGAGACACGGCTGAACTGAGCCCGCCGCCGTTTCGGATTTTTAGGCCCCGGCAGACACGCTCTGTCGGGGCTTTTTCTTTGACTGCCACCAGACCGCGCCCGCCACTGCACAAATCATGAGTTCGACCGCGAAGATGGGGTGCAGCAGGAACGACAGGACCCAATGTCCCGGTCTGCGCGGCACATCGATCAGCCCAAGTACGAAATCGCCAAACGGCCAGGCCCAGTTGATCATCCCGCCGACGCTGTCGAGGCTGAGGTGACACAGCCCACCGAGGGCGAAGGCAATCAGCCAAGGCGCGCGGAACACGGTGGCCGCTCCGACGAGCCCCAGCCAAATGGCGGGTCGATGGGTCAGAAACGTGTGGTGGTGTCCATGCGCCAGGTCCATCAGGATAAGGAGGATGTCGAAGTCCGGCGCGACGGAGCCCAAAAGGAGCGGCGACAGCGGCAGGGCAGCCGGGGTGATACGGGACAGCAGGTAGCCGCCGGGAAGATGTGCGATAAACATGGCGACCTTTTGCGCGGTCGCTTTGCAGGCGGTCGCCGCGCGTGTGTGCAGGTTCCGTGCAGTCCGGCGCCTATCCGTTTTGCGTGTGGTCCAGCCGCAATTGCGCGATGTCCTCGTTGCGCACGATGCGCCGGTGGTCGCTCAGGCAGGCTTTGACGAAATCCATGTGCTCTTCCACGGCCTGCCGCGCGCGGGCCGGGTCCCGGTCCTGCAATGCGCTGTTTATGGCGCGGTGCTGTTCAAGAAGCGTCGCCCGCGTTGTGGCTTGACCGAACATGATCTGGCGATTGTAAAACACGCCTTCTTGCAGAAGCGCGTACATCGACCGCATCATGTGCAACATCACGACGTTATGGCTGGCCTCGATGATGGCCATGTGGAAGGCCGCGTCCAATTCGGCCTCTTCCGTCGCCTCCGCGCCGCGTGACAGCCCGGCCATCTTCTCGAACACGGCTTGGACGACTTGCAGATCTGTTTCAGAGCCAAACTGGGCGGCGCGTTCTGCGGCAAGCCCCTCCATATCGCGGCGAAAGGTCAGGTAGTCGTCGACCGCTTCGTCGTGACGCGACATCAGATCCCGCAGTGCGGGCGAAAAGGCGGAGCCCAGAACATCGCCGACGAACACGCCTGCGCCCGCCTTGGCGACAAGCAGCCCTGTCTTTTGCAACTCATTGAACGCATCGCGCAAGGACGGGCGCGAGACGCCAAAGCGTTCGGCCAATTCGCGCTCTGACGGCAGCCGTTCGCCGGGGCGCAAGATGCCGCGCAGGATCAAATCCTCCATCTGCCGCACAACGGCGGTGGAGAGTTTTTCGCTTTGAACCGGACGGAAGGTCATGGGATGCTCGACTTGATTGGTCAAATAATATGACCAGTTTGCCAGCGATGCAATCGCTCGCTGGCAAGGGGCTGTTAACCATCTCGCCTGTACTCAGCGTCTATGCGACGTGTTTTATGGTTCTGCCTGCTTGCCCTCTTGGCCTGCAATACGCCCGGATTGGACTTCGTGGGCGCCCCGCCGACGCGGTTGAGTGTGTCGGGCGCCACCTATGATGTGCGGCTGGCTGGCAACCGGGCCGAAGCGATCCGGCTTAATCCTACGTATGCGCCGCGTCTTGGGGCCTTCGAGTTTACCGCGCGCGCCGCGATGGAGATTGTCAGCGGCTGCACAGTTATCAAGATCAAGGGAGATGCGGCGCAGTTGGTCGGCACGCTCGACTGTAAGGCTGCACCGGTGCGACGGCCTGCGCGTCCCCGCGGGATTGAGCTTGATTGCTATGAAGTTGACCAGTGGACGATTGAAGGGTTGGAACAGACGACAACGCTGTTTGACTGTGATGTGACGTCGTAAGTCGACGCAATATGTTGTGGATAAGGTCAGGCCGGTCGCCCTTTCTGGTATACCAGCCTTGACCCAAGCCCACGGGATGTTCACGATATCCGCCAGTGTAAGGAATCGAGCTGGTGCGTTTTTCCAAACTCCGCCTCACAGGCTTCAAAAGCTTTGTGGACCCGACAGACCTGTTGATTGCCGATGGGTTGACCGGCGTCGTAGGGCCAAATGGGTGTGGCAAATCCAACTTGCTCGAAGCGCTTCGCTGGGTGATGGGCGAAAACCGCCCGACCGCGATGCGTGGTGGCGGGATGGAAGACGTCATCTTTGCAGGAGCCGCGACCCGACCTGCGCGCAACTTTGCCGAAGTCTCGATCTCTATCGACAACTCGGACCGTTTGGCGCCGCCGGGCTTCAACGACCACGATACGCTCGACATCGTGCGACGGATCACCCGCGACGTTGGTTCCGCCTATAAGGCGGCAGGAAAAGATGTGCGCGCGCGCGACGTGCAGATGCTCTTTGCCGATGCGTCAACGGGCGCGCACTCGCCCGCATTGGTCCGGCAAGGACAAATCTCGGAGCTGATCAACGCAAAACCGAAAGCGCGCCGCCGTGTGTTGGAAGAAGCCGCTGGAATCAGCGGGCTCTATCAACGGCGGCATGAGGCCGAATTGAAGCTTAACGCGGCCTCGACCAATTTGGCGCGTGTTGACGATGTGCTGGAGCAGTTGGCCAATCAATTGGCGCAACTCGCACGGCAGGCCAAACAAGCGGCGCGTTACCGTGAGATCGGGGCTGAACTACGCCGTAGCGAGGGCCTGTTGCTTTACCGCCGTTGGCGCGAGTCTGATGACGCGAGAGCCGAAGCAGAAGAGGCATTGCGTCACCGTGCGACCGAGGCCGCTCAGGCCGAAGCACAGGTTGCGGCAACGTTCAAAGCACGCGAGGCGGCGGATGCAGATCTGCCTCCGATGCGCGAAGAAGATGCGATTGCAGCCGCGTTGGTGCAACGCCTGACGGTCGAACGGGACCGCCTGTCTGATCAAGAGGCGCAAGCTGCTGAGACGGTTTCTGCGTTGACCGCGCGTCTTGCGCAGTTGGATCACGATATGGCGCGCGAAGGCGAATTGAACCGGGACGCGGGCGATACAATAGCGAGGTTAGAGGGCGAAGCCGCAAAACTGATCTCTGCCGCGGAGGGGCATGATGACCGGCTGGCCGAGGCACGCGCCGCCGCCGAAGCCGCTACCGCTGTGTTGGAGGCGCGAGAGGCCGACTTGGCCCAAGCAACGGAAGATGCAGCGCGTCTCGCTGCACGGCATCAATCGGCACAGCGCTTGGTGACCGACAGCCGCACCACGGGTCAAAAAGCCGAGCAAGCCGCTGAGGCCGCCATAACGGCGATGACGGCCTCCGAGGCGGATCTGAACACGGCAAAGTCTGACTTTGCGACGGCGACTGCTGCACTTGAAGCAGCCAATGCGCTCGCCGCGCGTGCAGAGCAGACGTTGCAAGATGCCGAGGATGCGCGTGCCGAGGTGCAAGCGCGCGAGGCGGATGCGCGTGCCCGCAGTTCAGAAGTGTCGGGTGAGTTGAGCGCATTGCGGGCAGAAGCGGCAGCACTGGCTAAACTTGTTGCGCGCGACACGGCAGAGGGCGGTCAGATTCTCGATGATCTGACTGTGACCCCTGGCTATGAAAAGGCGCTTGGCGCAGCACTGGCCGATGACTTACGCGCGCCCCGGGTTGCGGCAGATGGGCCGTCGGGATGGATAGAGATTTCAGATTACGCGGCACCGGCTCAACTGCCCGCAGGTGCGCTCCGGCTGAGTGATTACGTTCAGGGTCCTGCGTTGCTGGCGCGGCGGTTGGCGCAGATTGGCGTCGTCGATGCTGAGACAGCAGCTTTGGCGCAGGCAGATTTGGGACCAGGACAACGTTTCGTGTCTTTAGAAGGCGATCTGTGGCGCTGGGATGGCTACCGTGCTTGGGCCGAGGATGCACCGTCGACTGCAGCACTGCGCCTTGAACAGCTCAACAGGCTAGAAGACCTTAAGCAAGCGATTGAGCGTGCGCAGGCCGAAGCTGACGGTGCCGCGCACGCCCATCTGACGCTGAAAGCGCGTTTGGATGATCTTAGCCAGGCGGACGCGTCGGCGCGCCAGGCACGCCAGGAAGCAGACCGGCAAGTGGCCGATGCATCGCGAAAGGCCAGCCGGGCCGAGGCGGATACCACGCTGGCAACAGGTAAGCTGGAAAGCCTTAGGCTTGCTGAACGACGCCATACCGAGGAAGCACTCGCCGCGCGCCAGGCGCTGGCACATGCGGAAACTGCACTGTCGGACCTTGGCGACCTTGATGTGGCGCGCAGTTTGGTTGCGGACTTGCGTACGACGGTCGAAGCCGCGCGTATCACCATGATGTCGCGCCGTTCTGCACAAGACGAGCTGCGTCGGAGTGGAGAGGCACGCACGCGCCGCGCCGCCGCAATTGAGAAAGAGCTTACAAGCTGGCGGAACCGGCTGGAAACGGCGCAGACACGTGGGGCGGAATTGGAGGCCCGCAAAGCTCGAACAGAGGCTGAGCTATCCGAGGCCAAAACCGCCCCCGGTCGTATTGCGCAAGAGCGTATCAAGCTTGTGCAATCGCTGGGCAGTGCAGAAAGCCGTAAGTCTGCTGCGGCGGACACACTTTCAAAGGGAGAAAGTGCGCTGCGCGACGCGCGGGACGCAGAACG
>CAWUIP010000026.1:0-31051 GCA_963922415.1 uncultured Aliishimia sp.
CCTCTCTTATCAAATCACCCTAAACTGTCCCCGTGGCGCTGACGTCAGACATATATAAATCAATAAAATGAGAAGCTATGAGATGCAAGGGAACGCTGGTTCAATGCCGCCCCCGGCACCATTTAAATCAAGCGAAAACAATAGCTTGCTGATCTTCGGCAACGCAGCGGAAATCGCTGAATGTACCAAAATAACCTAGCACACCGCCCCAGCAACGTTCCTTGTTGTGCTTTGAGAGTTACCCTTTGGTGTTAGGGTGTTGATTTCATGGGGTGAACTCTTGTCTTTTCGGCAATTCACTACCAAGCCTCTGTTATGATGAATGTCTTTCGTCACGAAAGTCTGCGGAAGAACTCTCTCGGGGAAAGTTTTGGCGAGTTCTTGCGTGGTTTGGTTGGGGAAAAAGTTGATTTAATCACCTTTTGCGGATTTTGCGGACCTTCGCTACGACATGCGCGAACGGTTGAGGCATGAACACTGCAAAAAACACTCATGGTCGCGGGCGCTTTGACCGTTGCATCGATGTCAGTTGCGAGCGCGACAACGGTCACGTTTGGGGCTGGACCTGATGACCGGAGTCTTCTGGATTTTGGGGATTTCACGGTAGAAGCCTCAATTGGATTGATCCATCAAAATGGGGATGGAGGTCTGGGAGTGACCAGCACCGGCGACTCGTCTAACCAGGTAGACGGCAGTAATGAGTCGGAACGCCTTACTTTCGTCTTTGATGACGTTGTCAGGCTGACGCAAATAGCCTTCGAGAATTGTAGCGGTGACAACTACCAGCTGTTCTTCGACGGGGTGTCTCAAGGGACTTTCAACAGCAATTCGTATGTAGGATCGACACTATTGACAAGCTTTGCAGTTGAAGCGACCCAACAGAATGACAATTTCCGTGTCCGTTCGATCACTTATACGCCCGCCCCAGTCCCTCTACCCGCTGCAGGCTGGATGCTCCTCGCTGGCATCGGCGGCATAGCGGCGATGAAGCGCCGCAAGAAAGTCTGAAGCGCGACCATCTGAGTGCTTTGAGAGGCGGCCAATCGGTCGCCTTTTTCTTTTCTTCGAAAACCCCCCAGAGAAATCACCGCGCCAAGGTCCGAGGGGGGATCCTGACGTGGTAGATATCCTCAGTCCTGACAAGCTGAAGGTCGAGCCAGGGAGGAGAACGGTCAGTTCGCATCAGCAGATGTAGAGAATTTTAGCAAAATTTGTGTTGATGGCTTCAGTGTTTCTTCGCCTTACGCGCACGCAAGACAACGAAACGCAAAATCAGTGTCCCAAAGATCCAAAGAACTCCGATGTAAACGAGAGCCGCGCCAATCAACCGAGAGCCGGTTGCTATGTGATATCCGGCGAACCCGACTGCGATCAGAAAGCAAAAGGTTATCAGTCCCGCAGAAGTTACCAGCGGAAGTCAAGCAAATGGAAGATTACCTGCGTCAACAAGCCGAAATGGGCGATCCCGAACAGAAGCATAGTTGCGTCAACGACCTTGCTCCGAGTGGCTCGGGGGCGTTTGTTCAGGTTCGCCGCTGGGGGGGTAATCCGCTACGGCAGTTGCCTGAAGGTCTTTCTGTCTGCCATCGCTCTCGCGGCGCTCGTTATATGCTGGCTATGGGTCCTGACCCTTGACAGTTGGGATAATTCCCAGGGCTAAGGCAGCTCGAGAGAACTAAGAAGAGTAGAAATTTCGCTGTTAAGCCGTTCAGTGCTTGCAATCAGCTCCCGCGTTTGAGCCAGTTGACCGGCTACTGCTTCGGGGCGAGTACCATTAACTAGTTCAATTAGCCTCTCGGCTGCGGCCGATCCATCAAAATCAAGTGGAAAGTCTTCAGCCGATTCCCATATTACTTCCTCAGCACGCTCAGCCATTCCAATTTCGTTGTAGAGTCGGTAAGCTTGCGCAGTCGAGCCGGAGTTTTCGAACGCTTCAGCCAAAACCTTCTTGGCTTCCACGTCATCATCGTCGGCGAGAAGTTCTATGGCTTGACCAAATTGGCCTAGACTGTTCGCCAGTTTGGCCCGCAATAGGCGCTGTTCCTTAGGAAAGATGGAAGTCGGCACATCATCTAGCATCGCATTTGCCTGCTCGCTGAACCCGAGATCATGCAGCCGGCGAGAGACGCGGAACTTCGTTGTCGAGGGCAAGGAAATGACTTCTTCGGGCGTGATTGACAAAGCGCGCTTTACAAAATCAAAATCATCCGCCTCGTTTGACAATATGTCATAGAATTTTCCAAGAAAAGCGCCTGAGTCGATTTGCAAGCCTTTGGCATCTTGCATCGTTTCATAAGAACCTTCGAAGTCTCCCGACTTCGCCAAGGCAATTGCGTGCGCTCTGGCAATTTCGGGACCAATTTCGGCTTGCCGAAGCTCTCTTGCGTATACTTCCGCCAATTCAACAATAGTGTTTGAAAGACTTCCGCGTTCGTCCGCAACGAGGTCGATGTATCGAACTAAGGCGCCAGCTGCTTCAACCGAGTTTGTGCGTGAGATCTCCAACAAAATCTCTTCTGCAGCAGACCTGTCACCAAACTCGACCAACAGTTCCGCATGCTGAAACTGGGCGCTATCATTCACGGTACCGGAGCCTCGATACAAAACTCTGAGTGCAGTGCTTGCCTCTTCAAAGTAACCCGATGTTCGCAGTTTACGAGACAGTTCAGGTGCCACAATTGACTGCAAGTGCACGGGAAGACTGTACAACTCTTGCAAGGCGGAATTCAGATTGGACCGACTAATCAAGAACTCGTCACCTTTCGCCAAGATGGACCAAAGTGTTATCGCGCCCTCGCACTCTGAATAGTTACCGAGTTCAAAAGTATGAACACTGGCACCATACTCTAACAGGTTTGCAAGTAATCTAAGGACCGCAAACTCTGCCGAATTAATGGGAGACAACCTCCCAATGCTCAAAGCCTCTGCGCCAAAGCCAAAGTGTAGATACAGCTGCATGAGTGACACTTGGGCGGCTGGATCTATTTCATCAAACTCAAGGTACAAGTTCCTTCTCAACTCGGAAACTTGTTCGTTGAACGGGCGGCCATCGCCCCACTTGCCAACCTCAAAGTAACTTGAGTCTAGGCAATTGGAGTCTACACCGACAAAGAAATCAAGAGAGTTGCTGTTGCTCATGACTTCCTCCTCCGCGGACTTGTTGCGCCTCCGCTCCTTTATGCCGATATTGTCCAGTATATTTCCTTGACTTGGAAATATTCCTGTCTCCTCTTCCTCAGAGGTCACTGCACTCAATTCCATCGACGGGTTAAGAATACCTCTGGTGGACTCGATGCTGATTTCAGCTGACATCGCATTCGTGATCGTCTCAAGGTTGTATTTTTGAATGGACAAATTGCCCAGAGCTGACGAGTTGACAACATTAAAAGACCTAATATCGCCGGTTTTACCGTTTTCCGGGTTCTCCACAATCAAAGGTAAAGCGGCGTTGTCGTTTGCGTCGTTAGAAAGAACTCTTATTGAGCTCGCAGTACTTTTTACTTCGGAAGGTGGGTCGGGAGTTTCAGAGGAACATTGAATAGCAATGAGACTTAGTGTCAAAGCAATCAGTCCGCCGACTTGTGTTTGCATCTTTAAGCCGCCTGCTTCACTATCTTTAGGCTCTCTTCCAGCTCCGAAAATGTTGGTCGGCAGTGAGAGGGAGTGTTCTGTCGGCCAACTTCTATGCATATATTCGTTGCGTGATTGTGCAGGTTCGCTACAAGAACCTCTCGAATTAGCTGGTAAAAGTGTGCCTCATCTTCAGTTACCGTTTTGATTCTCGAGGCAAATGGACCAACTATTCCATATGCAAGAAAAACCCCTAGGAATGTCCCTACTAATGCGCCACCAATCAGCTTTCCGAGAACTTCAGGGGGCTGATCAATTGAGCCCATGGTTTTGATCACACCGAGTACGGCTGCAACAATACCCAAAGCGGGCAGCCCGTCTGCGACCGTTTGCAAAGCATGGCTGGAGTGCATAGCATGATGCAAGTTGGTCTCCATACGCTTTTCAAGGACTTCTTCCACTTGATGCGGGTCATCATAGTTCATAGACGCTGAACGCATGGTGTCACATATAAGTGCGGTGGCTTCCTTATCGGCGAGTATCCTTGGGTACTTTGAAAAGATCGAAGAGTTTTCCGCGTCTTCAATATGTTCTTCAATGCTGACTGGATTTTGTCTGGCTAGTCGAATAAGTTCGAATAGTAGACAAAGTAAATCCTTGTAGTCATCATGCTTCCATTTGGGACCCTTAAAGACTTTCCCCATATCCTTTAACGTATGCTTGATCGATGGCATATCATTACTGATAAGGAAGGCTCCGACGGCGGCACCACCAATCATCGTCATTTCATAAGGAAGTGACTTGATGATGATGCCGAATTTGCCTCCGGCAAGTAAGTAACCGCCAAAAACCATCACAAAGACAGTAATTATACCAACGATACCAATCATGTGTTGCTCCGATTATGACTCTGTGTTTGGTCTACTGTTTCGAAACATTTGCGTTGCGGCCAGCCAAGACTGCGCTGATTGAGTATGCCGCTTGTGGTGTCAAGCCGGCCAAAATTGCTGCCGCCGCGTCAGGGTTCATTTGGCCAATAAAACCTGCAGAGAAGACCGGGTCCATCTCTTCGAATAACGCAGCAGCTGCCACTGGTTTCATTCGCTCATACATTGTTATAAGGTTGGCGATATCGTCTTCAGCTGCTGTGCTTGCAAGTGCTAACGTTGATTTCAGGCTTTCTTCCGCCGCGCTTAGTTGCAAAAGTTTCTCACTGATTTTGGCATCTGCAGCAGTTAGAGCCTTCATGCGTTTTTCTATGACAAGTTCCTGCCGTGCCAACTCTGCTTCTCTTTGGCCGAACGCCTCAAGTAAGTTCGCAAGTTCCCTTTCGTCGACGGGTTTACTACTTATCGAGTTTTCTGGAGACACTTCGTCCATGACTTCCTGTGGTGAAGTTTCAGCAATCACCGCTGTCGCGCTTCCAGCGACGCGGAGACCTGCAGAAGCCAGCAACAGAAACATTAGGATTCCGAGTGTGCCTCTCCCTTTGGTGAATTTTCTGTTTTTGCCGAACACTATTGTGCCCTTTCTGCTGACCTGTGTCGCGTAAACATTGGTTCACTGACTGGCTTTGAAAATTGGATGTGTTTTTCAGATTCTTGTTCTTCTAATTCGATTGCATGTTGGGCTGGCGGATCCTCAAACTTGATATCGTGCATTGCGGCAATTTGAATTTCCAGCTGTCGCCGAACATCTTCGGCGCGTCGAGTGACCTCTTGTAGCTCCAGTTGCGACATCGACGCTGATGCTTTTGCGGTCGCAACAGATTTCTCAAGGTCATCGACTTGGGCGCTGAGAACGGCCACAGCGCCGCCCATGCCCTTTTCTAGATCATTAAAGGCACGAAGCCTTCGGCCAAGTATGTAGCAATATAGTGCTGCACCAATGCAGCCGGCTGTGAGTAGGATGTCTGCGATCAACGTCATTTATATTTCCTTAGTTTATGACGAATTCCATGACCAAAACGTCATTGACCCGGTTCTCACCAGCCACAATCTTTATTCTTCGAAGCATCTGCGATCTCAATCTTGCCAACGCATTTGGATCCTCAATGTCTGCGGTCCGAAGCGCGCGAAGGTAGCTGTTCAGGACGTCAACGACCCGTGGCATAATAGAAGCGACATCTTCTTGTTTATTGGCAGGGACTTCTAACTGGGCTCGAAAGCGGAGGAATGCGGGTTCAGTTTTTCCACTAAGTGATACAACGATTGGTTCTACAGGCAGAAACGCGACATCTGGTACAGGATCATCCTCGTACGTGGTTTCCTCTTTAGCGGCGTCCTCTTCTTGTCCGAGGATCATCCCAGACCATGTCGCATAGAAACCGCCGCCGGCGCCTGCCAAGGACAAACAAAGTCCCAAGATCAATGGTAGCTTTGAGGCCTTTGCAGGCACGTCTTCTAAGTCTTCGGCTTCTGTATCAGACATGTCATCTCTGCGCTTGGTGATGATGTTGTATAAACCGAGATGCACTAACCGAATGTTAAGCGAAATGATCAATTGTCGTCGCAAAGCAAAACAGAACGTTTTGCAAAACGGAGGCACTTGTGCAGCAATTGTTGAATGTTTGGAACGGCTTGTCGTTCAACCGTAAGATCGTAACGGTTGCCGCTACCATCGGCGTGTTCTTTGCGGTGCTTGGGATGGCGCGGATGATTTCCGAGCCCTCGTTAAGCCTTCTTTATTCAGGTTTGGAGCCGTCCACCGCCGGTGAAGTCGTCGCAGCGATAGAGCAAAGCGGCGTCGCATACCAAGTGCGTGGCGGAGCAATATTTGTCGACGCAGGGCAGCGCGACCAATTGCGGATGACTTTGGCCAGCGAAGGACTGCCTGCGAACTCTTCTGGTGGGTACGAGTTGCTGGACAACTTAAGCGGGTTCGGCACCACATCCCAAATGTTCGATGCGGCATATTGGCGAGCAAAAGAGGGCGAGCTGGCTCGGACGATTGTCTCAAGCCCTCACATTAATGGGGCCCGCGTCCACATAGCAAATGGAAGCACGAACCCATTTCAACGAAGCGTGACTCCAACCGCATCTGTAGCGGTCACTGCCGTAGGTGGTCAAATCACCGATGGGCAAGCGAAAGCGCTCAAGTTCCTTGTGGCTTCGGCAGTTGCCGGCTTAGTGCCATCAGACGTCACGGTTATTGGAACCAACGGAGAAATTTTGGGGGGGGCTGACGACCCAACGCAAGCCGCGGCAGCCGAAGAGCAAGCAGAACGGTTAAAGGCAAAGGTCGAAAGATTGCTTGAGGCGTTCGTTGGACCAGGCAACGCCTTTGTCGAAGCATCCGTGGACACAGCCACAGAAACTGAGACAGTTCGTGAACTTAGCTTTGATGTAAGCGGCCGAATGGCAATCAGCACGGATACGGAAGAAACCAACAATCAATCGTCGCAAGCTGGGGATGGTCAAGTGACGGTTGCATCGAACCTACCAGACGGCGATGCGGCGCCCGGCAATAGTTCGAATTCACAGAATAGCAGGACCCGCGAGAGAGCGAATTTCGTTGCACCCGAGGTCGAACGTGAAATCGTACGTGTGCCCGGCGATATCGAACGTATCACCGTTGCAGTTCTTGTGAACGGTAGACCCGTTGAACAAGCGGACGGGTCGGTAGAGATGCAGCCGCGCGATGAGGCCGAAATTGCTTCGTTGACAGAATTGGTCGAAAGCGCGGTTGGCTTTGATCCGGACCGTGGCGACGTAATCACCGTAAAATCCATGGGTTTGCAGGCTGTCGAACCCATGGGCACGTCGGTGGAGGGGTCGTTGCTTGACAGCTTTGCTGTGGATGTGATGTCGATCATCCAAATGGCGGTGCTCGCATTGGTTGCTCTTATCTTGGGCTTGTTCGTCGTTCGACCGCTTCTGGCTGCGGGGCAGGGCAGTAACCCTGTGGAAAGCACATCGCTACCAGGGCCAGAAACTCAACAGCTGACGTCCGAAGCCGCCGAGTCGGAAGCCGGGCTTGGGTTGTCATCAGCAGCTTCAGACACGGGTGCGGGCCTAGTCAGCGCAAGTAACGACGCTGGTGGTGAATCGCAGGATCTAATTGATTTACCAATGATGCCGATGATGGGCATGGCCGACGACCCAGCCGCGCGTTTGCGTAGCATGATTGAAGAGCGGCAATCGGAAACCGTAGAGATTTTGCGCGGTTGGCTCGAAGCAAAAGATGAGGCCGCATGATGCAGTTCTCGACTGTTCTAACAGACTTCAGTGGGCCAAAGCAGTTTGCAGACGAGGGAACTTCTGTAGCGCCTGAAGCCCTGGAAGACGAAAAGCTAAAGTCCTTTGAAGATGGTTACTCGGCCGGATGGGACGATGCGATGAAGGCTCAAGAAGAGCGTGGCAAGAAACTGAGCAGCGCTCTAAACGACGCGGTCGAGACTGCGAGCGTGTCCAAAGAGCAAGCCTTCAGCGCGTTTTCACAGGCCAACGCAGAGTTTCTAAACGCGCTACTAAACCTCGCTTTTCCGCAGGTCTCACCAAACATTCTTGCATTTCACGTAAAAGACGTGATCGTAAAGTACGGCATCGACGTAAGTGATGTGGCATGCGAACTTCTTGTTTCTGAAAAACAATTTGAAGTCGTTTCAGGTTGCGCAAAGGATCTTGAATTGCAGGACCTTAAGATCGTCGCAAGCAATAAGATTGAGTTGGATTGTGCGCTTATGAAGTATCACACTCAAGAGAAGTCCATCGATCTAGATGAACTCTTTGGCGTGCTTCGGTCGCTTTGTGAACACCTTGCGACATCACAAAATGAGGAGTCTGCCAGTGTCTGAAACTGGACAAAACACCGTCGCCGCTGAGGAGTCTAATCCTTTTACTTCGGTTCCCATTGAGGTGACTGTTTCGGTCGGCAAAGCAAAGCCGATGATCCGCGACTTGGTGAACTTGGGGCAAAACGCGGTTTTGGAACTGGATCGCGGTGTGGACGATCCGGTCGAACTTCTCGTCGGAGGACGCGTCATCGCGCGCGGAAACTTGGAGGAGACAGATGGCGCGACCGGGCAACTTTGCGTGCGTCTGACTGAAATTGTGAACCTTAAAGGTAGCTTAGAGTAACTTGATGCGGTTGGTCCTCGCGTTTGCGTTCCTCTGCTTGATACCCGCCCAGGGTTTTGCACAGAGTATCTCGCTCGACCTTGGGGGAGACGGCACGCTTCGAAATACGTCAATTCAACTTATTGCACTAATCACGTTGCTCAGCCTAGCACCTGGGTTGGCGATCATGATCACCTGCTTTCCCTTTCTTGTGACAGTATTATCGATATTGCGTCAAGCGATCGGGCTTCAGCAGTCGCCGCCGAATATGCTCTTGATAAGTCTCGCACTGTTTCTGACATATTTCATTATGGAGCCTGTCTTCTTGGAGGCTTGGGCTCGAGGGATCAGGCCGTACGCAGATAATCAAATTGAATTGGAGGCAGCCTTTACGCGCGCGATGGAGCCATTTCGCGTTTTTATGGTTAACCGTCTTGATCCAGATGTATTTTATTCAATATGGGAGCTGCGCCAAAGTGAGCAAGCCAGAGACCTGTCGCCAGCCGCTCCTCTGTCCGTCATTATTCCGAGTTTTCTGCTGTCAGAAGTTACCCGAGCGTTCGAAATTGGCTTTTTGATTTTTTTGCCATTTCTCGTCATCGATCTCGTGGTTGCGGCAGTACTGATGTCTATGGGGATGATGATGGTGCCGCCCGCAATTGTCTCGCTTCCGTTCAAACTTGCTTTCTTTGTTGTGGCCGATGGATGGACATTGATCGCGTTCAGCCTTGTGCGCGGATATCAATAGCCTAGCAGGTCAGCACGAAACGGCGCAAAGTTAAGCCGCTTGGTCATTGGCCTGAAGTCTTTGCACCACAACGGCTGTTGCCGCGACCATGACGGCAGCCGTTCCAAGCATCAGCGCCAAGCCACCAAGTTGATACGTCAAGCCGGACAACAACGTTCCAGCCAGACGTCCTGCTGCATTGGCCATGTAGTAGAATCCGACGTCCATTGTAACGCGTTCGGCCTTGGTAAATGAAAGTATCAAGTAGGAATGAAGCGCCGAGTTCACGGCAAAAACTGCGCCAAAGACCAAAAGGCCAACCACTAGGACAACCGTTAACCAAAGGCGCGGCTCTCCCGCCGCAATAGCTGAGAGTGTCAAAATAGCTGCGACCCCTGCGAGCGCCCACGCCCATGTGCGCGCAGCATTGATAGTGGCGCTTTCAGATCGCTCTGACGCGCGGAGAATTTTAGGTGTACTCGCCTGCACTGCGCCGTAGAGAATAACCCAAATGGCCATAAAAGTCCCAATTAGGAAGAAGGCCGCGCGGTTCTCGTCCACGCTTCCATCGGAAAGAACAGCATAGAAATAGATAGGTATCCCAACCACAAACCAAACGTCGCGTGCGCCAAACAGAAAAACGCGTGCCGCCGACAGCGTGTTCACATTCGCTGACTTTGAGAAGATTTCCGAGAACTTCGCGCCTTTGCGGCCTTTTGGCAGTCCAGGAGGCATTGCGATCAAGACGGCCAGCAATATGATCGACAGGATCGCGGCCATTCCCAAAACCGCCCACGTGAAGCCGACAAGAGCAAGCAAAGCCGCCCCGAGCAAGAACCCGCATCCCTTTACCGCATTTTTTGATCCGGTGAGGATCGCAACCCAGCGAAAGAGCGCGCCATCCTGCTGTGGTGCAAGAACTTTCACCGCGGACTTCGAAGACATCTTGGCGAGGTCTTTTGCGACACCGCTGGCACCTTGCACCAGCATGACATACGCCACGGAAACGCCAAGGGTCCAAGCCGGGTCCAATTGCGAGAGCGCCAGCAAGGCGACCACTTGGATCCCGAGCCCAGCGTAAAGCGTCGACGTGAGCCCGAACCGCGCCGCGATCCAACCAGCGTACAGGTTCGTGACGATGCCCGCGACTTCATAGAGAATAAACAGGTAGGCCAGTTGAACTGGTGTGAACCCCAGGATGTGGAAATGCAGAAGCACAAGCATCCGCAAAGCACCATCCGTCAACATGAACGCCCAATAGGCAGCCGTTACGGCCATATAGGCGGTCAGACCTTCCGGTCGCTTTGCTGCGTCCGTCAAAGGGAAGCTCCGACCATCTGGGCCACATCGACAAGTCGATGCGCATAGCCCATCTCATTGTCGTACCAAGCATAGACTTTTACCTGGGTATCGTTCACCACCATCGTCGAGAGCGCGTCGACAATACTGGACCGTTCGTCATTCGTATAATCGGTCGAAACAAGCGGACGCTCCTCGTAGCCAAGAATTCCCTTGAGTGAACCCTCCGCAGCAACCTTAAACAGGTTATTGACTTCAGCGACGGTCGTTGCGCGAGACACTTCGAAGACGCAATCTGTCAGAGACGCATTCAAAAGCGGCACCCGCACAGCGTGCCCATTCAGCCGCCCGACCAGGTCAGGATAGATCAACGTAATGGCTGTTGCGCTGCCCGTTGTCGTTGGAATTAGCGAGTTCAGGGCCGAGCGTGCACGTCGCAAGTCCTTGGCTGGGCGATCCACGATTGTCTGGGTGTTTGTCACGTCGTGGATCGTTGTGATCGACCCGTGTTGGATACCAATGTTTTCGTGGATCACCTTCACAACCGGGGCAAGGCAGTTTGTGGTGCAACTGGCCGCGGTCACAATGTTGTGGCGCGCCGCGTCGTACGCGTCATTGTTGACACCGTAAACGATATTGGCCGTGTTGCCGTCTTTTACCGGCGCAGACACAACAACTTTTTTGACGCCCGCTTCGAAGTAGGGTGCCAGTTTCGCTTCGGATTTGAAGACACCGGTGCAATCAATCACGACATCAACCCCGTCGAGGGGCAGTTCCGTTATGTTGCTTGTGCCAATGAACGGCAGGCGTGTTCCGTTGATCGTGACGCTGTCTGTGTCATGCGAAAACGTGCCGCGCCAACGTCCGTGCACCGTGTCGAACTCAAGAAGATGCGCATGCATTTCCGGATTTCCGACAGCGTCATTAATCCAAGCAATCTGTGCGCCTCGTTCCAAAAGAGGCTTCAAGGCCAGTTTGCCGATCCGGCCAAGGCCGTTTAGCGCGTATACCGTCATTGAAAGTGTCCCAGTTTTAGTCGTTTGTCTGCCCGATGCGGTCAACCGCGCTTTGCAGTGCAATTCTATCCAGTGATTCTAGCCGCAAAGCTGTGAAAGCTTTGATGCGGTTTTGCAATGCACCGAAGGCATGCTGAAAAGCGAGGCTTTTTTGTGCATCTGTGCCTTCAGCTTTGACAGGATCTGGCATTCCCCAGTGTGCACTGACGGGCTGCCCTGTCCATGCAGGGCAGTCTTCGTTCGCGGCTTGATTGCAGACAGTGAACACGAAATCGAACTTTGGCGCATCTTCCGTCTGAAAAGCTGCCACGTTTTTGGCGTTCAACACGGACACGTCATGCCCCTTTTGATGAAGCACTTCGAGTGCGAAAGGGTTCAGTTCTGACCTGGGCTTGGTCCCAGCCGAGTAAGCGTTAAATCGGTCGCCGGCTTCCGTACGCAGAATGGACTCTGCAAAAATTGAACGGGCAGAATTGCCAGTGCAAATGAATAGGACATTGTATTTTCTGTCAGTCATGGGGGGCATTCCATTTTGGAGAGAAAAAGGTATCGGGGAACACAGATCCGGCCGCCCGCGGCAGCAATCGAGCAGCAGATAATCCAGTGTCTCGCGCGCCGCGTCGATGTCAGCGGAGTACCGCAACGACGTTCCAACCCTTTGCTGCGCCGCGAGCCCAACGGCCATCAAGGCGTTTACGTACGTTGACAGAGTATTGGGCTTGAGGCCGAGCGCCGCCGCTATTTCGGAAGCGGGGACACGGTCTGGGTACCGACGCATAAGCAAGCGAAACACGCCAAGTCGCAAGGGATGGCCAAGTGCGGCAAGGCGGGCAGAGATCTGTTGTTCCATAATTCATGAATATATGAAATAAAGAGCTGCGCAAGGTGGTTTGCTGATTTTCTCGCGGCGCGCATCGACGCTTTTGCTGGCTGGTTTAGAAGCGTGTCTGACCCTTGGTTGAAAGGTTCAGTGCGTGTAGTCTAGGCACTCGCCGGAGCATCTCCAAAGCGGTGCAGTGCGCGTTTCGCCATCGCCGAGGTCATGCAGTAGAAAATCGCTCAAGGGTGTGACTTGACGCTGCTCAAAGTCATAGCTTTGGGTGACGTGGCACGCAGCGCATCCCTTTTCGGTGAAGAGGTGTGCATCGGCCTCCGTTTCGAAGGGTTCGGGTGGGCTTGGGGACAGAGCAACGAATGCGTTGTAGATTGCGTCCAAGTCTCCGCTGACGTCTATGTCATGCGCGTCGCCTGCAATTTGCGCGAAGTCTTCGAACCGTGCAGCAGCCAAGTTCTTTCCCCATTTTCCAAGAATTGGCGAGCCGCTTCCACTGACGAAGCGTGCCCGTCCAGCGATCCCATCGCCATCGCGGTCTTGTGCGTCTTCGAACAGCATAGGCCAAAATGGGGGCAAGTGGCGCAGCGCGGCGACGCCGGTAATATCCAATTGCGCGCCGACCATATGACAACTTAGGCACTTTTGGATCGCAGTGGGGTCGTCGGCTGCGAGCGGTCCCGCAAGCGCGACCGCAAGTGCCCAGACCGGCCTCATCCTTCGCTGAACAACTGCGCCGCGCGCTTAAATTCCGCCGCCGCGATGCGTGCCGAACGTCGGATCGTTTCGATTTCATCGCTATTTTCAGGCAAGAGTGCCTTGCCGCGCGTATTACGGCGCACGTCGCGCAGAAGCGTATTGATTGCCGCGTTTATGCTTGCATCGATCTCTGGACTGCGCAGGCCAACAAAGGGTTCTACATTGCGCCACACCGCCAGCGTTCCAATGATGCGAGAGGAAACCTCTTCTCCGTCCTGTCCAGCCGACGTTAGGGTCAAGTCTTGATACCACGCATTGCTGGCCAGATACGTCGCCATGTCCGAAAGAAGCTCTGCAAGAGCAACTGTGTCGGAGAGGTCGGCACGCGCGGCAGCGGAAGCCTCCGCGGCAAGTGCTGCGCTTTCCAACGCAGCGGAAGCTGCCGCGAATGTCCGCGTTAACTGTTCAGCGGCACGTGCGCAATCCGCGCCACACCGAGTTTTGCTGGCTTCAAGAGCTGCCAAGATGATTTTGCCGTCAATCGGCGCCAGCGTGTCGTCCATTGCAAAAAGCCAGTAAGACGAAGCATAGCGCAGCAGCATTGTTTTTGCGGCGAATTCAGCCTGTTGCGCAACTTTTGCATATGGGCTGCCTTGCGCGGCGACGACATTGTCGCTGACGAATTTGCCTGCGCGGAGGCCAGAGATTGCCAACTTCCAATTTGTCAGCACGGCCTCTTTTGCTGTGAGCTGTGGATCGTAGCTGCCCTGGTCTGCCGAGGGAACTGACGCAGTGATTTGCTGAGCGGAAGTCGCAGTTGTGTTCAAGGCCAAGAGGGCCACTGCGGCCGAAAGGCAGATCAATCTCATAGCAATCTCCGAGATAGCTTTTTCCTGAGTTTAGATTTGCAGAGTAACACAGCGGTTACAAACGTGGCCACAATGGGGGTTGCAATGTCTGCGAGAATCCCTTTATCTGACAAAAAAAGTCGGATAAATTTGCTTGCCGAGGGTCGTTTATGAAACGCTTGAAATTCGTACCGCTTGCCTGTGTCGCCATTATGGTTGGCGCAACGTCTGTGGATGCCGTGTCGCCTCGCGACGTCATTGATGGCTATGCCGATCTGGCGCTCGCCAAATATACCGACAGCTTGACCGCTGCGCAGGCGATGGATGCGGCAATTCAGGCACTTGTCGCCAGCCCAAGCGCTCAGACGCACCAAGCTGCAAAGGACGCGTGGCTTGCGGCGCGTGTGCCTTATCAGCAGACCGAAGCGTACCGGTTTGGGAATGCGACCGTGGACGCATGGGAAGGAAAAGTGAATGCTTGGCCGTTGGATGAGGGGCTGATCGACTATGTAGACACGCGCTATTACGGTGAAGAGAGCGAGGAGAACATGTTCTTCCGCGCCAATGTGATCGCAAATCCGACGTTAACTGTCGGCGGTCAGACAGTGGATGCAACGGTTATCACACCCGCACTATTGCAGCAGTTGCACGAAGTTGACGGGATCGAGGCGAATGTTGCCACTGGATATCACGCGATTGAATTTCTGCTTTGGGGACAAGACAATAATGGGACTGACGCCGGCGCTGGTGCACGTGCCTATACTGATTTCCTGACGTCCGGCTGCACGAATGGAAGTTGTGATCGGCGTTCGGCATATCTTGTCGCCGCTTCAGACCTATTGTTGACTGACTTGGAAGACATCGTGCGGGCCTGGGGCGCAGACGGCGCCGCGCGCCTTGATCTGGCAGGTCAATCAGATGCTCAGGGTCTATCCTCCATCCTCACCGGATTGGGCTCGCTTTCATACGGCGAGTTAGCAGGGGAGCGGATGAAACTCGGCTTGATCCTACACGACCCAGAGGAAGAGCATGATTGCTTTGCCGATAACACACACAATTCGCATTACTACGATGCGTTGGGGATACAGAATGTTTATCACGGCCAGTACACGCGCCTGGATGGGACTGTGATGGAAGTGGCCGCGCTAGACGATCTGGCGGGGGCTTTGGACGCAGAAATGACGGAAAAACTGTCTGCGACCATGGCTGCGATGCAGGTCATCAAAGACCGTGCGGACGCCGGTATCGAGGCCTACGATCAAATGATCGGCTTCGGTAACGAGACCGGCAATGCGATCGTTCAGGCCGCGATAGATGCTTTGGTCGATCAAACGCGCACGATTGAGGCGCTGGTGGCCACGTTGGATGCTGCCGATATCAGTGTGGAGGGGTCCGATAGTTTGGACAAGCCCGAGGCGGTCTTTCAGTAGCTTCTCTTGCCGACAGCGCTGAATGGGGTGAAGATATTGCGCGACGCGAGCGTGTGGTAGGGACGGATATGAGGGTACCGATTGTTCTACTTACTTTGCTCTGCGTCGGCGCTGCGCAAGCTGAAACGAAAGCCGAACGCAAGGCGCGTATTCTCGCGCCGACGCAAGACTTTTCACGTGCCGAACAGTTCGAACTTTACCAAGGTGGATCGGGCACCAATACCAAAAGGTTTGATCGCAATGCATTTTCCCTCCCGTCCGCCGCGCTGACCTTTGAGAAGCGCTCTGATTTTTTTGTGGGAAATGGCATCTTTGATCGGCCCTGGGTTGCCGCACCTTCGTCGACCCGGGCATCAGATGGATTGGGGCCTTACTACAACGCGCGATCTTGCCAAGGTTGCCACATCAAGGATGGGCGTGGTCATCCCCCGGCACCTGGCGACACCAATATGGTGTCATTGCTCTTTGTGTTGAGCGACCCGCTCGGGGCGCCTGATCCCGTATTGGGGCACCAGTTCCAAGACCAGGCAATTTCGGGGTTTTCAGGTGAGGGAACAGTCTCGGTCCACTACGAGACCGTGCCATTTGACTATCCTGACGGGACAAGCGTGCTCTTGCGGCGACCAGTTTACGTGACATCGACGGAACTCGCCCCAGGCGTATCCTTAAACCCACGCATTGCTCCGCCGATGATCGGTTTGGGCCTGATCGAAGCAATCTCTGACACGGATCTTTTGGCACATGCCGATCCCGAAGATGAGGATGCTGACGGGATTTCTGGCCGGGCTCAACGCCTTGATGCTGGGATCGGACGATTTGGATGGAAGTCCACAACTGCGACCATCTTAGAGCAGTCGGCTGTTGCGTTCTCGAATGACATGGGCTTGTCAACGCGTCTGCGTCCCGCCCCATACGGGGATTGTACGGCCGCCCAGGCAGCCTGCAGGGCAGCACGGCATGGCGACGAAGGCGGACTGCCTGAGATTGCAGATGACTTGTTGGAGCGTGTTGCGTTTTATTCGGCCAACCTGGCTGTGCCTGCCCGCCGTGATCTGAACGATCCGGACGTGCTGGCAGGCAAAGCGCTATTTTACCAGGCGAACTGCACCGCATGCCATGTTCCCAAGTTTGCAACGTCTGCGGACGCTGCACCGGAACAAAGCAACCAACTCATTTGGCCCTATAGCGACTTCCTCTTGCATGATATGGGGCCTGGCCTTGCCGACAAAACGCCGACCGGCACTGTCGCGGGATCTGAATGGCGCACGCAACCACTTTGGGGCATCGGGTTGACCCAAACTGTCAGCGGGCATTCCTTTTTCCTGCATGACGGTCGCGCGCGATCACTAGAAGAAGCAATTCTGTGGCACGGCGGGGAGGCTGAGACTGCGCGCCAGGCCTTCGCCGCGTTTGCCGCTGAGGACCGAATGCGCCTCATCCAGTTCTTGGAAAGCCTCTGATATGCAACGCGTTATTGCTGCTCTGCTCTTAATTCTGCTGCCAAGCCTTAGCTTTGCAATGACCCGCTTTTCGCCCGAAGACGCCGCGAAGTTGCAAACTGCGTTGATCGTAACGGCAGACGAATTCATTCAGCCAGGATACCAAGCTTTTGCAGACACCACGGACAGGATGGCACGTGCGTTGACGGCGTATTGCCAGGGTGATGGCGATATCGCGGCGGTGCATGACGGCTTTTTGGGTACGTTCCTCGCTTGGCAACGCATCAGCGTGATCGGCTTCGGGCCCGTTGAAGAAAAGGATGGATCATTGCGGGTCCAGCTTTGGCCCGATCCAAAGGGTTTCGCGCGCCGCGCAACAAGGGCGGCCCTTTTGGCAGAGGATCCGTCTCTGATTGCCGCGGGCGGGTTGGAAGGCCGTTCTGTCGCCTTGGTGAATTTGACGGCTCTGGAAGCGCTGCTTTACAGCGAAGACTTGACGCCAGACAGTTATGGATGTGCCTTGGCGTCCGCAATTGCGCGGTATCAGGCTGATCGTGCGGCAGGCTTTGCGGTCGCTTGGGCGGCTTCAAGCTTTCGAACCGCGTTCGAAACGGCTGCGACCGGGAATGAACTTTATCCTGATATCGACGGTTTAATCCGTGATCTTTTGGCTGGGGCCGTGGTCTACACGGACCGTTTGCGGAAGTTTAAGATTGAGCGAGGATTGGGCGCCGCGCCAGGCGATGCACGGCCCGAACGCACAGAGGCGCGTAAAAGTGGTTTGGGCCTGCGAAGTATTGCGGTCAGTTTTCAAGCCTTGAGCGATCTTTACGAAGTGCCCTACGGATTTTTCGATGTGACGCCGGACCTTGGAGGTTCGATGGACTACTTCATGTTGGGGGAAGCTGCAGAAAACATCGGCGTGTCGCTCGCATACGAAACGCTCTCGATGGAGCAGATAGCGACCGAAGATGGGTCCCGAGCGCAAGACATCCGGTCCTTCGGACAGTTGCTTCTGTTTCACGAGGATTACCTCAAAGTCGGTCTTCCGGCAGCACTGGGGATGACCGCTGGGTTTACGTCGGCTGATGGAGACTAGGCGTGACCTTTTGCGGCGTCTTGCGCTCGGTTTAGGCGTCATCGCGGCAGGCGGGGCATCCGCCAACACCGCTGCGGAGGCAACCTATGTCGGTATTGAAACCTCGCCTAAAGGCCTAAGCCGTGCGCGCTTTTTTTCTGAGACTGGCGCTGCAATAGGCCAGACACCATTGGATTTTCGGGCCCATGGCCTCGCCGAACAAGATGGCAGGCTGGTCGTTTTTCCACGTCGTCCCGGCAACACATTCGCAGTCCTAGACACGCAAACACTAAACATCCGCACGGTTGTGACCGCGCCTTCGGGCCGCCACTTCTTTGGCCATGGCGCCTTCAGCAGGGATGGCAAAACCCTGCTGGTGGCCGAGAATAACTTGACCACGCTTGCAGGCTCTATTGCGCATTACGATGTGGCGGGCCCGATAAAGCGCCTTGGGTCGTTGCCGTTACCTGGTCCAGGCCCGCATGAGATCACCCGCGCACCCCAGGCGGATCTTTTTGCGATTGCGCTGGGCGGATTTGAAACGCATCCCGACTATGGGCGCGATCCGCTGAACCTGCACGACTTCCGCAGCCAAGTTTTGCTTTATGATCTGTTGCAGGGCGATCTAATGCCGCTGGGATACTGGCCTGGAAGCGAAGGCATTTCACTGCGCCATTTGGCGTTTGATGGTGTTGGACGCTTGTACGTAGGCGGGCAAGTTCCAGAGCGGTCGTCTGGCGTTGGCAGCGCTGTTTTGTGGTTGGTCGAAGGCAACGCCGCGACAGCACTCGACGCAAGCGCTGTGATGGGGGGATATGTCTCGTCAGTCGCCGCCGATCAAAGCTGTGCTCTCATCAGCTCAAAGGTAACTGGGCAAGTCATAACCCTCGACGGCACGCAACTCATCGACCGTATGACGATAGACGGGGCAAGCGCGGTTGCTGTCAAAGGTGGGTTTACGGCGCGGGCTGGTTTTTCCGTTCTTCGACTTAAGGGGGGAGACGTCCCGTCCGTCCTGCCGCACGAGTTTGACAATCACGGCATAATGTATTGAGGCGACAAAAAAGGCCGCGCGGGTGTCCCGACGCGGCCTTTGTTTTTATATGGTCTGCAACTTACATAGCGGCTTCTGGCAAGTTCAGTTGGAACATGAAGATCTGACCGCCATTGTCGGCCTGAACATCACGTACCTGACCGCCCGATGCTGTACGGTGCTGGACCACGCCCATCAGAAGCTGCTCGTTGATCGGCACAGTGCCTGCCACGTCCTGGATGCCGGTGCCCGCCAACTCGTCCGCGGTGTAGAAGCTGCCGTCGTCTTTTGTTGCCAAAAGCGCGGTCAGGCTCCACGTCCCCGAGAACTCGGAGGTGCGCGGCTTGTCGATGGCACCTTTCAGCGCCGTCGCCCCGGCTGCGCTGCGTGGATTTGCGCCGCCCCCGGCCATCGCCAAGAAGTAGCCCTTGGCCATTTCCATGGGCTTCATGGTTTCGGTGTTCATCACGACCGCCATTTTGCGTTCGCCCAGGTCATTGCCGGAGTCTTCGTCAATGATCAGAACATCCGCGTCCGACGCTTTCACCCAATAGCCACCATCGGGTGCCACCATCTGTGCGCGACCGTCTTCCCAAGTGGCATGCGTCCCTTCGCCGCCGTGCTTGATGCCTTTGTCGGCCACGTCCAAGGTCAGCGCCCCGTCAATCGCGGCGACCGACCGAACAACATCCGCTGACAACAACTCGGGCAGCGCGCCGCCAGCCGCTTCAAGCTCCGCCGCCAGATCCGGCAACGTGATCGCCAACAGACCACCCTTGTTGGTCATGTTGTAAACCCAGCGCGTATGCGCCGTGTCAGGGTCGACCATGGGGTGTTCGACCTTCGAGTCGCCCACAAAATAGGTGTGCCCAGCGGGTTGCTCGTCCGCAGCGCCCCACAAGAACATCTCGGTGTCTTTGACGGCAACCGGTGCGTCCCAGCCGCCCCATTGGTAGGACGTTGGCACGAACTTGGCCGAGAACGTGTCCGATGCGCCCGCATCGGTCATGTAGTCGTCCAGCATCTTCTCGCCGGTGTCGATGGCGTCGATGCCCAAGGCGGCATAGTCATCATTCGCGACCGCCATGCCATAAAGCTTGCCGTGCAGAAAGCCATTGCGCGCCAGGAATTGATCCCGCGCAGATGCATCGGCGCCGACTGGATTACCCGCTGCATCAAGGCCCTTAACGCCCACGTAAATTTTTAGCGCGGCAGGCTCTTCATCGTGGTTATAGCCGGACATGACCATCACGACGTAGTCGCTGCTTTGTGGGTTCACAGGCATGATCTTCTCGTAGCCCGTCTGCCCCAGCGCAGGCGCCGTGTAAGCTGTTTCATTGGCCACATCGACCACGATGGACGCCAAGCCCATGCCGTCATTTGGCTCAAACACCAGGTCGGGATTGTCGCGATCACCCTTGTTAAACATCGTGGTGATCTTCCACTCTTCGGCCATCATGTAGACGTGGTCCTCTAGGCCGATACCCGCGCCCCACTTATGTGGCTGCTCGTAGAAGGCACCGCAGAACGACTGGAAGAAAAAGTCGCCGTTGGACAGCATCCGGTCCGGTGCAAAGTCGACATGCGTGCCGTCTGGCAGGACCTGATTTCCCCAAACACCGCCTTGCGCCTTGGGTTTCACCTCGTCACCAAAGACGTTGTAGATGGTCGAGAAGAGATGACCGGAGCTTTTGACGATGGTTGAGGCTGCATCGTCATTGCCGAGAAAGCCTGCAAGCCCGGCGCGATCGTAATTGATCGTGTGCACGTGGCTGCCGGTGAACTTCACGCCGGATGCCATTTCCCAGCCATAGGTTTCGGTCGACATGGTCGCATAAGACTCGGACTGATACGCAATCTGGACGGTGTCCTCGTCAACCAGCCAGGCGGCATGCCCATCGGGCCAACCGGTCAGCGCCATCCCTGTGGTTGCGTCCACCTCGCCGACCGTTGCCAGCGCCTTCATCGTCTTGATGAACGGGAAATCGGTATCGGCAGAGGCACCGTCGGTGATCTTGGCAGGATCATCCGCAGTGGAGGCTTCTGCCACCAAAGCGGTTGTTTCGCCGATCTTGACAAGGCCCGCATGGCCGTCGGCGAAAGATGTCAGTGCAGTCGTGGCGAGCAGCGCAGCCGCAAGGGGCACCGCGCGAAGAAATGCTGGCTTGGTCATGTCCATCCCTCATGTTTCAATGTCTAATTTAGTAGACACGGTTTGTGATGCTTTCTTGACGACCTCAGCATTTACGTCCCGCTTTGGTGGAATTTTCAAGAAGGCAACGAAGGGTCGTTTCGACGGATCCCGTGTGCCCGCGCTCTGTTCATTTCCGCGCACGGCGCCTAGCGTAGCGCGACAGCGGTAACAGAAAGAGAAGCGCACAAAATGAACGACCACAGCGAGGACATTCCAGCCCAGATGATGGCGGTCGTTACCACCGGCAACGGTGGCTATGACAAACTGGACTACCGCGCGGTCCCGGTGCCGTCGATTGGCGCAGACGAGGTGTTGTTGCGGGTGCTGGCGGCAGGCGTTAACAATACCGAGATCAATACGCGCCTGGGCTGGTACTCGTCTTCTGTAACTGCCGACACGGATGCCACCGCTGCCGCTCAGTCTGAAGTGGCAGAGCAAAAGGCCGATGGCGGCTGGAATAACGCCACACCCTTTCCGCTGATCCAAGGCACGGATTGCTGCGGGCGTGTTGTGGCGGTTGGGGCGGGCGTTGATCCAAAACTCATGAATGCGCGTGCCCTGGTTCGCGCCTGCATGCGCCCCAATGGGTATGAGGTTATGGACAACATCTGGATGGCGTCAGACTTCGATGGGGCTTTTGCTGAATACGTGAAAGTGCCCGCAGCAGAGGTTTTTCCGGTGCAGTCCGACTGGACCGATGCAGAGCTTGCGACGATCCCATGTGCTTACGGGACGGCTGAAAACATGCTCCACCGCGCGCAGGTAAAGGCCACGGACACGGTCTTGGTGGCAGGTGCGTCGGGGGGCGTCGGCTCTGCAACGGTTCAACTTGCAAAGCGCCGCGGTGCGCGGGTTGTTGCGATGACAAGCGCGTCGAAAGCGGACCAGTTGGAACAGCTTGGCGCGGACCAGATCGTGGACCGGACCGCGGACCTGGTTGCTATCTTAGATACAGAGGCGGTGGACGTCGTTGTCGACAACGTGGCGGGCGCTGGATTTCCCCAAATGTTCAAAGTTCTCAAACGCGGCGGGCGCCTTGTCTCCTCCGGCGCGATTGCGGGACCCATCGTGGATCTCGACATGCGTGACATGTACCTCAAGGATATCACGCTTATCGGCTGTACGGCCTGGGACGCGCCGGTCTTTCCAAACCTGATCGGCTATATTGAGCGCGACGAAATCCGCCCACTGTTGGCAAAGGTCTTTGCGCTGAAAGACATCGCCACTGCACAAGAAGAGTTCATGGCCAAAACGCATTTCGGGAATTTCGTTCTGCTGCCGCCGTCTCAGGCCGCGTCCACGGCAGACTGACCCGTCTGCGACACGTGTTTGTCGGGAATGCGAAAGAGGTGTCTTCCCCAGCAGGTGCAGCCTGAGGTTGAGGCAATACTGGAAGGTGTCATGCACTATAGCGATCTGATCGACCTTACGCGTTATCCCATTGACCGACCAAATGCAGAGCTGGCCGACCGGATTGCCGAAGCCCGCCACGCCTTGGACGACAGTGGCTGCGCCGTTTTGCCCGGCTTTCTGACCCCGGCTGGGATCGCTGCGTTGACCCACGAGGCGGACACCAACGCGCCGCATGCCCATCGCACGTTTAACCGCACGAATGCCTATTTCACCGAAGACGACCCAAGCCTGCCCGCGGGTCATCCAAAGCGGCAGTTTTTTGATCGGTCGAATGCATTTGTACCGGCGGATCATTTCAAATCGGCGGGTGCGTTGCGTTCGGTCTTTGACGCGCCCGGCTTTGACGCCTTCGTCAAAGACTGCCTGCAAGAAGAAGCGTTTTATCGTTATGCAGACCCGCTGGCCGATGCGATTGTCAACGTGGCCGAGGCGGGCTCTGGCTTCCCGTGGCACTTCGATACGAACAACTTCACGGTGACACTCGCCATTCAAAATGCCGAAAGTGGAGGCGCGTTTGAATACGCGCCCAACATCCGTGACACACAAGGCAACGAGAATTTCGAAGATGTTGCCGAGGTTTTGGCAGGCGGGTCCGCAAAAGTGACGACGATCCACCTACAGCCTGGCGATCTGCAGCTTTTCCGGGGGCGCTACAGCCTGCACCGGGTCGCGCCATTGGGCGGCTCACGGCCCCGCTATGTGGCCATTCTGTCTTACGTGGAAGAGCCTGGCATGGTCGCAACGCCCGAACGCGCGCAACAGCTCTATGGGCGCGTCTTGCCGGTACATCTAGAGCGGGCTGGTCAGCGCGTCGACACGCTGATCGACTAAGACGCGCCCGCGCTAGCGTGGCTCAAACGCAATCGGAAGCGACACGGGCCCAGTATTGCCGCTGTCGGGCAAGTAAACAGGGGTGCCATCTGCGCGCGGGTTACGGAGCCTGCTGGACAAAAGCCGATAAGCAACCGCCATGTCGTTCTTGGCCACGACCCGGCCAAGACAGATATGAATGCCACCACCAAACCCATAGTTCTTTGCGCGCGGCGCTGTGATGTCGAACGGCCCCTCACCAAAGAGGCGCGGATCTGTGCCGGCACTTTCAGAAAAAAGATGTAGCGTTGTACCCTGATCGATGTGGAGCCCCTGAAACGTGAAATCTTCAACCGCTTCGCGTGTGACCCAAGTGATCGTCGGGCGCAAACGCATGCATTCATTCGAAGCCGCCATGTCCAGGCTTGGCTCTTGGGCCAGCGTTTCCCATTGCGCAGGGTTCTCTAAAAAGAGCGACATCCCAAGTCCAAGCTGATTGCGGGTGGTATCAACGCCAGCAAAGACCAGCATGACGCCAAGGTTCAACAGCTCATCATAGCTCAACGCATCGCCATCTTCGGTCGCATGAACCAGCACCGACAAAATGTCTTCGGTCGCCGCTTTTCTGCGCGCTTCGACAAGTTCGGCGACAAGGGCGTACATGTCCTCTGTCGCCTTTTCGATGAGCGGCAAGCTGTCCCGATACGTGACGCCCAATCCCAATCCCATATCTGCTGAGAGGCGCAGTATCTCGTCGGCGTGCGTTTCGGGCATGCCCAGCAACAACGTAAGGACGCGGCCCGCATAGGGGTCAGCAAAGTCCTTCATAAAATCGCAGCGCCCCTTTTGAACAAACCCATCGATCAGCGCATGGGTGATCCGTTCAAAATCGGGCGTTAGCGCCTTTACGCGTTTGGGCGTGAAGGCTGGGTTTACGAGTTTGCGAAGGCGTGTGTGATCGATGCCCTCGGTGACCAATATGGTGGTGCGCCACCAATCCGCAAAGTGACCTGCGCCAACTCCGTTATGTTCCGGCCAGGCATGGCTCCCTTGACGCAAGCTTTTGTGGACCAGCAGTTGGCCCATTTCCTTGTGCCGCAGGATTGCCAGCCCGTAGGGTGTGCGCGCATACCAACTGGCGTCTCTGGCCGCGCGGACCTCCGGCGACCGTATCGAGTGGTCCGGGTTTGCAATGTCCAAAAACGGCGCGTTTTCTAGCGGCAACGTGTCTTGCCCCGTCATCTTGTACTCCCGCCGCGATCTGGCCTGCGAGTCCCGTGTCACAGGAAGCGTAAAGCGCGCAAGCCTGTTTTTCTATATCTGCGTTGGCCCGTGTATTTGACCCTCGTCTTTGTATCCCTATTGGCGGCGCGTTGGTTTACTTGGGCAAGACTTGTGCGATCAATGATCGCTGACAATGCCCCTTGCGTTCCGCAAACCTTTTCGCGTTGTCTCGAGCAACCCTTCGCGATCATCCAGAGGATTGAACATGACCCCGAGCGCCAATTGGTCTTACCCAACCGCCATCCGATTTGGGGCAGGGCGCATAAGCGAACTGGCCGACGCCTGTGCGGCGGCAGGTATGGCGCGACCGCTGTTGGTGACAGACCGGGGCCTGGCTAGGTTGCCGATCACGCAGAAAGCCATGGCGGTACTAGACGCCGCCGGGATAGCGGCCGCGCTTTTTTCCGATGTGGATCCAAACCCAAATGAAGTGAACCTCGCGGCGGGGGTGGCGGCCTACAAGGCTGGTCGGCATGATGGCGTGATTGCCTTTGGGGGCGGCTCGGGGCTCGATCTGGGCAAGATGGTCGCGTTCATGGCCGGGCAGACGCGCCCTGTTTGGGATTTCGAAGATATCGGCGACTGGTGGACCCGTGCGGATGCAGAGGCCATCGCGCCCATTGTTGCCGTGCCGACGACGGCGGGCACAGGGTCCGAGGTCGGGCGCGCGTCGGTCCTGACAAACGCCGCGACCGCCGAAAAGAAGATCATCTTTCATCCAAAGGTGCTGCCGTCGCAAGTAATTGCTGATCCGGAGCTTACGGTGGGCATGCCGCAGGCGATCACGGTCGGTACCGGGCTGGATGCTTTTGCCCACTGCGTCGAGGCGTTCTCGAGCCCGCACTATCATCCGATGAGCCAAGGCATCGCGCTGGAAGGGATGCGATTGGTGATCGATAACTTGCCACGCGTCTTTGACGACCCCAACGACCTTGTGGCGCGCGCCAATATGATGTCGGCGGCGATGATGGGGGCCACGGCGTTTCAGAAGGGTCTAGGTGCAATTCATGCCATGTCACATCCCATTGGCGCCATGCACCATACACATCACGGCACGACGAATGCGGTCTGCATGCCAGCCGTCCTTGCGCTGAACGCGCCCGCGATCCGGGAACGGTTCGACCGCTGTGCGAGTTACCTTGGGATAGAGGGCGGCTTTGACGGCTTCACTGAGTTCGTGACCTCGTTCAATGCAAGCTTGGAGGTGCCGAGACGCCTCGCCGATCTGGGCGTCTCTGCGCCAGATCTTAACCGCTTGGTTGCAGACGCGTTGAAGGATCCGTCTTGTGCCGGAAATCCAGTGCCCCTCACCGAGGCTGCGCTGCACGATTTGTTCGAGGCTGTGCTTTAACCCGTGGCTTGGCGCGTATGGGTGGGGTCGTCTAGACGTCCAGGGTCGTCTCACGCTCCCAGTCCGAGAAATGCGCCATGTATTGATCCCACTCACGGTGCTTGAGCTTGGCAAAGGCTGCCGCAAACTCGCTGCCGAGCTTTTGCGTGAACGCGGTGTCGGCCTCAAATCCACGAATAGCGTCCAGCATGTTCAAGGGCAGGCGGGGCGCATCCTGAACCGTGTGGCCTTCGGCATACATGTTGATGTCAAGCCGCGGTCCGGGATCGGCCTGCGTTTCCAGACCCAAAAGCCCTGCCGCGATGATCGCAGATTGCAGCAAATAGGGGTTGGTGGCCCCGTCCGCCAGGCGCAACTCGAACCGACCGGGACCAGGGACACGCACCATGTGGGTGCGGTTGTTGCCGGTCCAAGTCACGGTGTTGGGCGCCCAGGTTGCACCCGATTGTGTCACCGGCGCATTGATCCGCTTATAGCTGTTCACGGTCGGGTTGGTGATCGCAGTCATGGCTTGTGCATGGGCCACGATCCCGCCCAGGAAGTGCATGCCTTGGCTGCCCAAGCCCAACTCTGCCGCGTCATCCGCAAAGACGTTGGTTTTACCCTCAATATCCCAGACCGAGACATGCGCGTGACAACCATTGCCGGTCAGACCCTCAATCGGTTTGGGCATGAACGTCGCGCGCAGCCCGTGTTTTTCGGCCACCGATTTGACCATGAACTTAAAGAAGGAATGCTTGTCCGCCGTGGCCAGCGCGTCGTCATAGTCCCAGTTCATCTCAAACTGGCCGTTCGCATCCTCGTGGTCGTTTTGATACGGGCCCCAGCCAAGTGCCAGCATATAGTCGCAAATCTCGGCGATCACGTCATAGCGGCGCATCAGGGCGCCCTGGTCATAACACGGCTTTTCTGCCGTATCGAACGGGTCCGAGATCGCCGTACCATCGGGGTTCAGAAGGAAATACTCCGCCTCGATCCCCGTCTTCACCCGCAAACCCTGCGCCTGCGCTGTCTCAAGCAGGGTCAAGAGCACGTTGCGCGGCGCTTGATCGACCGGCGTGCCTTCCATCATGAGGTTGGCGGGTACCCAGGCCACTTCGGGCTTCCAAGGCAGTTGGATGACGGCCCGCGCGTCGGGCACCGCAAGCATGTCCGGATCGGCTGGCGACATGTCCAGCCATGCGGCAAAGCCTGCGAAACCTGCGCCCTCTTCCTGCATGTCGGCAATCGCCTCTGCCGGGACCAACTTGGCGCGCTGACCGCCAAACAGGTCCGTGAACGAGATCATGAAGTAACGAACACCGTTCTCTTTTGCGAACGCAGCCAGGTCTTGGGTCATTTTACGGTCCTCAATAGCCAGTTTTTCCTGGGATCCATGTGGTGCCCGCCAAAGGCACTTGCGCCATTGCAGCGGCTTCGACGGTCAGGGCACAGAGATCTTCAGGCTCAAGGTTGTTAACATGGTTATGGCCGCAGGCGCGGGCCAGGGTTTGGCACTCAAGCGTGAGCACCTTAAGATAGTTGCGCAAACGCCGCCCCGCGGCAATGGGGTCAAGTCGCGCCATCAACTCTGGGTCCTGGGTCGAGATACCAGCAGGGTCGCGCCCCTCGTGCCAATCGTCATAGGCGCCCGCCGTGGTGCCAAGCGCCTGAAACTCTTCTTCCCACTTCGGATCATTGTCTCCCAAAGCGACCAGGGCGGCTGTCCCGATAGAGACCGCATCGGCCCCAAGGGCGAGCGCTTTGGCGACATCTGCGCCCGTGCGAATGCCGCCAGAAACAACAAGCTGGACCTGGCGATGCATGCCCAGGTCTTGCAGCGCTTGGACCGCCGGGCGAATGCAAGCCAGCGTCGGCTGGCCCACATGTTCGATGAAGATGTCCTGCGTCGCGGCAGTGCCGCCCTGCATTCCGTCCAATACCACCACATCCGCACCCGACTTCACGGCCAATGCAGTATCGTAGTAAGGCCGCGCGCCGCCCACTTTGATATAGATCGGGACCTTCCAGCCAGTGATCTCGCGCAGCTCCAGGATCTTGATCTCAAGGTCATCGGGGCCGGTCCAATCCGGATGGCGGCAGGCAGAGCGTTGATCTACGCCCTGCGGCAGGTCGCGCATGGTGGCGACGCGTTCATTGATCTTCTGGCCAAGCAGCATACCGCCGCCACCGGGCTTTGCGCCTTGGCCGACCACAACTTCAATCGCGTCCGCGCGGCGCAAGTCGTCGGGGTTCATCCCATATCGGGACGGCAGGTACTGATACACGAGCTTGGTCGAATGCCCGCGCTCTTCCTCGGTCATGCCGCCGTCGCCCGTGGTCGTTGACGTTCCAGCCGCAGACGCGCCGCGCCCCAAGGCCTCTTTCGCCGGACCAGAGAGCGAGCCAAAGCTCATGCCCGCAATGGTGATGGGAATATCCAGCTCAATAGGGGTCTCTGCGAACCGGGTGCCGAGTGTCACCGACGTCCCGCAGGTTTCGCGGTAGCCTTCCAGCGGGTAACGCGACATCGACGCCCCCAGAAACAGAAGGTCGTCGAAATGCGGCACGCGGCGTTTCGCGCCGCCGCCCCGGATGTCGTAAATCCCAGTTTCCGCCGCGCGCCGAATCTCAGCGTTGACCTCGTTGGAAAAGGTCCAGCTTTGTCGGGGAACGGTGCGCGGTGCGGTCTTGGACGGCTCGTCTGTCATGAAAAGATGACCTCAGTAGGATGACGCATTGTCAACGTCGAAATTGTAGAGCGTGCGCGCCGATCCATAGCGGCGAAACTCTTCCGGCTTGGCGTCTGCCTCCGCCTCGGCCAACAGCACGGCGAGGGTCTCAAGATGCTCGGGCCGCATCTCTTTCTCGATGCAGTCCGCACCAAGGGATTTCACCGCACCACGCACGAAAAGCTGCGCCTCATAAAGGCTGTCACCCAAGGCGTCGCCCGCATCGCCCAGCACGACGAGGTTGCCTTTTTGCGCCATAAACGCGGACATATGGCCAATATTGCCATGCACAACGATGTCGATGCCCTTCATCGAAATCCCGCAGCGCGAGGACGCGTTGCCCTTGATCACGAGTAGCCCACCCCGGCCTGTGGCACCTGCATATTGGCTGGCGTCGCCTTCGATCACGACCTTGCCCGACATCATGTTTTCCGCAACGCCCGGCCCGGCATTCCCGTTCACGGTCACCGTTGCCTGCTTGTTCATGCCCGCGCAGTAATAGCCCGTGGAGCCGTGCACCGTGACCGAAATCGGCGCATCAAGGCCCACCGCCAAGGCATGGCTGCCTTTTGGGTTCAAAACCTCCCACACCGTCTGATTGGTGGCTTCGGCCTGCGCCTGCAACGCCTTGTTCAACGCGCGCAGGTCTTCCTGTTCAAGATCAATGGACTGCATGGCGTCAGCGTTCCCAGAAATATGCGGTTGCGGGCTCGGGCTCCCATGTCTTGGCGTGTTCGATGCCCGGCAGATTCACAAGGGCGCGGTATTCGGAGCCGAAGGCCACGTATTGGTCCGTCTCTGCCAAAACGGCCGGTTTGCAGGCAATCGGGTCGCGCAAGACGCCAAAGCCGGTCTTGGTGCCGACCACAAAGGTGTAAAACCCGTCCAAATCCTCAAGCCCCGCCTCCAAGGCTTCGCCAAGGTTCGCCCCACCGCGCATCTTCGCGGTCAGGTAGGCGGCGGCGACTTCGCTGTCGTTCTCGGTCTCGAACGAGATGCCGTCATGGATCAATTGGCGCCGCAGGTTGTTGTGGTTCGAGAGCGACCCGTTGTGGACCAGGCACTGGTCCAGCCCGGTCGAAAACGGGTGCGCGCCGTTGGTGGTGACCGCCGACTCCGTGGCCATCCGCGTGTGGCCCACCCCATGCGTACCCCCCATGGTGCGCACGCCAAAGCGAGTCACAACATCCGCAGGCAGGCCGACCTCTTTGAAGATCTCAATCGCCGCGCCCCGGCTCATCAGCGTCATCTGCGGAAACTGCTGGGCCAGGACCGCGCGCAGGGTCTCGGTCTGGTCCTCGGCAAAGCTGTAAATCGCATGCGTGTCTTTGCGCTGATACGCGACGCCGGTCAGACCAGTGGCGGCCAGCGCGTGGCTCAACTGATCGAATTCAACGTCCGGGTCCGCCGACTGCACGCACGCCTTGAAGGGCTGGTCCGCGTCAGACCCGTAAATCGCGATCCCAGCCGAGTCGGGCCCGCGATCTGTCATCGTCACCAGCATATCGCTGAGCATGCCGCCCAACGCGGGTTCCAGCGTGCTGTCTTTCAGAAACAGGCCAACAATGCCGCACATGTCCGTCTCCCACGTCCGCCAACCAAAGTCAGGATTGGCAGTGAACAAAGTTTCACAGCAGTTATGATTTCCGCCGCCTAGAAACGCAAGCGCGAACCTAGTGTGGATAGCAGATGATGGACAAAAACCGGGCCGGAAGCGTGATCAGTTCATCGGGACCATGCGGCGCGTCGGCGTCGAACAAGAGCGAATCCCCAGGCTGCAACAGGTATTGCTGCTCCCCGTGCCGGTAGCGGATCTCACCCTCCAGCACGTAAAGAAGTTCGACGCCGTCGTGTTGGAACGTGGGAAAGACGTCCGATTGGTCGGTGAGCGTGATCAAATAGGGCTCCATCTGGACGCCCGTCGCGTTCGAGCCCAAATGCCCCAACAGGTGATATTGATGCCCTGCACGGGTCCCGGCGCGCTCCGCCTCGGGGGCGTCACCGCTTTTGACCAGCACCGCCTCACGGGTTTCTTCATAACGCCGGAAGAACTGCGTGATGGGGACACGCAGCGCGTCAGAGATGATCTGGAGCGTGGTCAGCGACGGCGAGGTGTTGCCGTTTTCGATCTTCGAGAGCATCCCCATCGACAGGCCCGTGCGCTCGGCCAGGTCAGCGACGGTCATGTCCTGCTGGCGGCGAAACGCGCGCACCTCCTTGCCAATCGCGACCTCCAGGTTCTTCTCCATCAGGTCGCGCA
>CAWUIP010000027.1:0-30557 GCA_963922415.1 uncultured Aliishimia sp.
AACTGGGCACGCAGACCTTCACGCTGACGGCGGTTCTGATGCGCGAGCCCGACAGTGCGGCGGGTGGTTTTGGCCTGGGACCCCGCACCCTCCTGCGCACAGAGGCGCTGGAGGGGTCGGGGCTGATCGCACCTGGCACGCTCTTTAACACCAAATACCGGCTGAACCTGACAGACGGCGCCGATCTGGCAGAGACCGCAGACACCGCGCGTGACCAGTTTGCGCAAGCCGGGATGCGGTGGACTGACGCCCGAAATGGCGCGCCAGGCGTGGCAGAATTTGTCGACCGGCTTGGTGCGTTCTTGATCCTGGTTGGCCTGTCGGGCCTTGCGGTGGGCGGCGTGGGCGTCTCGGCTGCCGTGCGGGCCTATATCGCCGGAAAGACCAGCGTAATCGCGACGCTGCGCACGCTGGGCGCCGACCGGCGCACGATCTTTGAAACCTATTTCCTGCAGATCGGGGTTCTGTCGCTGTTGGGCATTGCGATGGGCCTCGCGCTTGGCGCGGTGGCGCCTTTGCTGCTGGCCCCACTCATCGAGGCACAACTGCCCGTCCCGGCGCAGTTTTCTGTGTATCCAGAGCCGCTGTTTGAGGCCGCGATTTATGGCCTTCTGACCGCGTTTCTCTTTACGCTATGGCCCCTTGCCCGTACAGAAGAGGTCCGCGCGGCAACGCTGTTCCGAGACGCCCTGTCGCGGGCAAAGCTGCTGCCAAGCCCCCGTTATGTGGTGGCGTCGCTCCTGGCGCTTGCCGTGCTTGTGGGGCTTGCAAGCTGGTTTTCCGGGACAGTGCGCCTGACACTTTGGACGGCAGGCGGGATCGCCGGGGCGCTTGTCTTGCTGGTCCTCGCGGCGTTCGGCATCCGCGCCCTGTCGCGCCTCGCCAGCCCCCGCATGAAGGGCCGCCCCGTTTGGCGTTGGGCGCTTTCCTCTATCGCGGGTCCGCGCGAGGGCGCGGCCTCGGTGGTGCTGTCCTTGGGACTTGGGCTGTCGGTTCTGGCGGCTGTCGGACAGATCGACGGCAACTTGCGGCAAGCGATTTCCGGCAACTTGCCCGAGGTCGCGCCGTCTTACTTCTTTGTGGATATCCAAAAGGATCAAATGCCTGGCTATCTGGACCGGCTGGAAAACGATCCCGCCGTGCGCCGCATCGACAGCGCGCCAATGCTGCGCGGTATCATCACGCAGATCAACGGACAGCCCGCGCAAGAGGTGGCACCGGGCCACTGGGTGCTGCAGGGTGATCGCGGCGTGACCTATTCAGGCGACCTTCCCGACAACACCCGCATCCTGGAGGGGGAGTGGTGGCCGGAAGACTACGCAGGGCCGCCCTTGATCTCGTTTGCAGGTGAAGAGGCCGAAGAGATGGGCCTGAAGCTCGGCGATAGCATGACGGTCAACATCCTGGGCCGCGACATCACGGGCACCATTGCGAGCTTTCGCGAAGTTGATTTCTCGACTGCCGGCATCGGCTTTATCCTGTCGATGAACCCCGGTGCGCTGGCGGGCGCGCCGCACAGCTTCATCTCCACCGTCTACGCCGAGCCGGAGGCCGAGGCGCAGATCTTGCGCGACCTGGCGGGCCAATATCCAAACATCACCGCGATCCGCGTACGCGATGCCATCGACCGGGTCGCAGACGTCCTGTCAGGCCTGGCGGCAGCCACATCCTATGGCGCGGCGGCGACTCTTTTGACAGGTTTTTTGGTGCTGATCGGGGCGGCGGCGGCTGGCACCGGCGCGCGCACTTACGAGGCGGCGGTCCTGAAGACACTTGGCGCAACGCGCGCCCGCATTCTGGCCAGTTTCGCGCTGCGCGCAGGGCTCTTGGGCGCCTGTGCGGGGTTGGTCGCACTGGCGGCCGGAATCGCGGGCGGTTGGGCGGTCAGCCAGTACGTGCTCGACACCGATTTTGTGGTGATCTGGGGCAATGCGCTGGCCATTGTGATCGGCGGCGTTTTGGCCACATTGCTCGCCGGACTGCTCTTTGCCTGGGCACCTTTGGCGGCGCGCCCCTCGCGGGTTCTGCGCGCGAAAGAATGACCCTTGGCCACACGCGGTGGCCGCGTTAACCCGAACCTGCCCTGACAGAATCGGATGGACGCGTCATGAATGCTCAACTTCCCCTGCCCGTCACTGCCCCTTTCACCCGCGCCCAGCGCGCGAGCCTGCAAAACCTTGTGGCCCGCGCCGCCGAGGCCGAGATTATGCCCCGCTTTCGCAAGCTTGACGCGGGTCAGATCAGCACCAAATCTGGCCCCCGCGACTTGGTCACCGAAGCCGACACTGCCGCCGAGGCGATCATCGCACGCGGCCTGCAAATCGCCTTTCCAAACGCGGTCATCGTCGGCGAAGAGACCGCAGCATCGATCCCGGACTACCGCAAGAAACTCAGCGAGGCTGAACTTGGGTTCTTGATCGACCCCGTCGACGGCACATGGAACTTTGCGCGCGGCCTACCCGTTTTTGGCACCATGGTCGCCGCCTGCCGATTTGGGCGGCCCGTCTTTTCGCTGATCTACGATCCGATTGGGCAAGACCTGATCTGGGCGGATATCGACAATCCAACAACCTGGCTGCCCCGTGGAAGCTACGCGCGCCCGCTTGAGACACAAAAAGATGCGCCCTTGTCCGAGATGGTCGGGTTTATGGAACCCAACATCATGCCGCAAGACGATCAACGCGCGGCGCTAGAGGCGACGATGTCTCTCGGTCAGGTCAGTACCTTACGTTGCTCTGCCCATCACTATCGGCTGTTGGCGGAGGGGGCTGTGGACTTTGTTGTGGCCTCCAAGCTGAACCCTTGGGACCATGCGCCCGGCGTGCTTCTGTGCCAACGCGCCGGGGGACACGCGGCCATGCTGGATGGTCGCCCCTACGACACGTCTATCGAAGACGGCTATTTGCTTTGCGCGGGCAGCGAAGCCACGTGGGCCGCGCTGGCGGATCTGCTGAAGGCGCTCCACCCCAAGTCGGACGCGGCCTAGTCAGATCGCCATGACACCCTGGTTCTTTGGATACGGCAGCCTGGTCAACACGGCCACGCACGACTACCCGAACGCAGCGCCTGCGACTGCGGTCGGGTGGCGACGGGCTTGGGTGCAAACGCAAAACCGGCCCTTCGCGACCCTGACCGCCGTCGCAGCACCAGGGTGCGAGATACAAGGATTGGTGGCCGAGGTCCCGCAGGGCGATTGGGCGGCGTTGGATCTGCGCGAAGCGCTGTATGAGCGCCTGCCCGCGACGCAAGACGTCACCCCGTCCCCGCGCGCCGATGCCGAGACGGCGATCTACGCCGTGCCGCCGCGTGATTGGACAACAGGCGCAGCGCAGGGGCCAATTATTCTGAGTTACTTGGATGTGGTTATCCAGGGCTATTTGCACGTATTTAGCGCGATCGGTGTCGCAGAGTTCGTCGCCACGACAAATGGTTGGGACACGCCCGTGCTCGATGACAGGGCCGCGCCGCTTTATCCGCGTGCACAGGTCCTCACGGCATGGGAAGTTCAGACGGTCGACGCCCTGCTGGCGGACGTTGGCGCGACGATCACGACTTCGCTTTAATCACCTGCAACAGCGGCAAAAACTGCCCCATATCGGGCCCGTGCGACTGCCCGGTCAGCGCCTTGCGCAGCGGCATGAAAAGCCCGCGCCCTTTGCGGCCCGTGGCCTCTTTCACGGCGGTGGTCCAGGCCGACCAAGACCCGGTGTCATAGGGCCCCTCCGGCAAGAGCGCCATGGCCTCGGCCACGAAAGCGGCGTCCGCGTCATCGATCACAGGATCGGCCCCATCCCGGCACAGCGCCCACCAGGCATCAAGGTCTTTGAGCGTTTCGATGTTTTCGCGGCAGACCGACCAGAACGCCTCGGCCAAATCGTCTGGAACGCCCAAGCTTGCGACCTTGTCGGCCACCGCAGACAGGGGCAATCCTTGCAGATACCGACCCGTAAGCGGGAAGAGATCCGCCTCATCAAACTTGGTGGGCGCGGAGCCGAAGCGGGAAATGTCGAACCCGTCGATCAGGTCCGCCATCGCGCTGCGCAACTCCACCGGATCCGAAGAGCCCAGCCGCGCCATATGGCTGAGCAAGGCCATCGGCTCTACACCTGCCGCGCGCAAGTCGCGCAGCGCAAGCGTGCCAAGCCGCTTTGACAGTGCTTCGCCCTGCGGCCCCGTCAGCAAGGAGTGATGCGCGAAATTGGGCACGTGGCCGCCCAGCGCTTCGATGATTTGGATCTGAGTGGCCGTGTTTGTGACGTGGTCAGAGCCGCGGACAACATGGGTCACGCCCATCTCGGTATCGTCGACAACCGATGCAATCGTGTAGAGCACCTGCCCATCCGCCCGGATCAGCACCGGGTCCGACACGCTGGCCGCATCGATGGAGATATCGCCCAAGATGCCATCGGTCCATTCGATGCGCGCATGATCCAGCTTGAACCGCCACACACCTGGGCCCCGTTCGGCGCGCAGCGCGTCTTTCTCCGCGTCACTCAGCGCCAAAGCGGCACGGTCATAGACGGGCGGCTTGCCCATGTTCAGCTGCTTTTTGCGCTTCAGGTCCAACTCGGTCGGGGTTTCGAATGCCTCATAAAACCGCTCTTTTGCGCGCAACGCATCTGCGGCGGCGGCATAGCGGTCAAGCCGGGTCGACTGACGCTCTTCCCGGTCCCAGGTGAGCCCCAACCATTCGAGGTCTTCGCGGATGCCATCCACGTATTCCTCTTTAGAGCGTTCGGGATCAGTGTCATCGATGCGCAGGATGAATGTGCCGCCATCTTTGCGGGCAATCAGATAGTTCATGAGTGCGGCCCGCAGGTTCCCAATATGCAGGTGTCCTGTCGGCGACGGGGCAAAGCGGGTGGTGGTCATGATAATCTCCGAGAAGCGCGTCGCGTCGTTTCATATCAGACCTGATTTGTCCAGCCGGGGACGCGGTCTAACCGGTGTGCCGCATCACTCGGGCGTGACCGGGTAGAGTGCGCCCAAACGGGTTAAACCAGCCTGGATCAATTCCTTGAGCACGTCCAGGTCGACCTTGTCGAGGCGTGTGATGTACAGGCACGCCTTGCCCATCGAATGTGGACCCAACCGCTCTAGGATAGGTCCGAAATCCTGATAGCCCGGCATGATGTAGAGCGACAGCTTGGCCTTGCGCGGGCTGAAACCGGTGGCGAGCGAGCGGCCTGAATGCCCAGACGCATAAGTGTAGCTGTAGGCGCCAAAGCCGACGATGGATGGCCCCCACATCCGGGGCGTATAACCCGTGACCTCGCCAAATATGTCCAACAGTTGGAGCCCTTCGCCGCGTCGCCGTTCGGGCTCAACGGCATTCAGAAACTCTGCCGGATTGACCTGCGTCGTTTTCGTGAGTGTGGGCGCCATGTTTCGACCTTTCGAAAAATTTACCAGCTCGCGTTGCGTTTTCGCCTGACCGCAGGCGTGTGAACACTATGTCGCAGGTCACCATACCACATGGAGGACATCCCCGATGGTCAATTCTGCACGTATTTCACGCCGAACTGCCTTGGCAGGCGCGGCATCCCTTCCACTGGCGGCGACGCTGGGCACAAAAGCCAGCGCTTCGGCCCCGATGCTGGGGGCGACGCTGCCGCAGTTTATGCGGGTCAAGGTTGGCAGCTTTGAAGTGACCAACATGTTGGTCGGTTCGCGCACAGTAGCCGACCCCCAGACAATTTTTGGCATGAATGTTGACGCTGAGACGTTCTCAAGCGCGTCGGCAGCAGCAGGCATTCCCGACACCGCAGCGCAGTTCTTTTTCCACCCTGTGGTTGTGAACACCGGCGCCGAACTGGTTCTGTTTGACACGGGCCTGAATGGCGCAGGCACAGTCGCGGCCCTTGCGGCGGCAGGCTACAGCGCCGATCAGATCGACATTGTCGTCATCACGCATATGCACGGTGATCACATTGGCGGCTTGGCAACGGACGGGGTCGCCACCTTCCCGAACGCGCGCTATGTCACCGGCCAAGTCGAATACGATACCTGGGCGGCGGCGGGCAATGAGCGGTTTGACGGCGTCGTGAAACCGTTGGCCCCGCAGATGACCTTCATCGGCGATGGCGGAACGGTTGCGTCGGGGATCACGGGCATGGCAGCCTTTGGGCATACGCCGGGTCACATGATCTATATGCTCGAGTCTGACGGCCAGCAGATGGTTTTGGGCGCTGACTTTGCGAACCATTACGTCTGGTCGCTGGCCTATCCGGATTGGGAAGTGCGGTTTGACATGGATAAAGCCGCCGCTGCGGCCACACGCAAGACCGTGCTCGATATGCTTGCAGCCGATAAGCTTCCGTTCTCAAGCTATCACATGCCCTTCCCGGCGGTCGGCTATGTGGACAAACATGAGGGCGGATATGCCTACGTGCCGCACACGTATCAATTGATCCTAGGTGGATAAGGGGTCGGACCGCGCGCGGTCCGATCAAGGCGGGGGACGCTGTCCCCCGCACCCCCTGGAGTACTTTTAAGAACAATGAAAGGCAGGAGCCAGGCGTCGCGCGCGCGGTTTTGTTTTAGCTGCCGTCGCGCCAGCGGTTCACGATGGGGTAGCGGCGGTCGAGCCAGAACGCGCTTTTTGTCAGGCGCGCGCCGGGCGCCGACTGGAAGCGTTTGTATTCGCTGATATAGATCAGCTTTTCGACTTTTTGGGCAACGGCGCGGTCAAAGCCTGCCGCGACGCAGTCGGCGATGGAGCCATCTTGATCAACGAGGATCTCCAAAAGTGCGTCGAGGTCGGGGTAGTCGGGCAAGCTGTCACTGTCTTTTTGGTCGTCCCGCAGTTCCGCTGAGGGCGCTTTGGTGATGATCCGGTCCGGGATCACCACGCCCGGATTGCCCAGCATCCAGTCGCGGTGGTTTTGGTTGCGCCAGCGGCAGGTTTCAAAGACGCGGGTCTTGTAGAGATCCTTGATGGGATTGTAGCCGCCCGACATGTCGCCATAGATCGTCGCGTAGCCCACGGCGACCTCGGATTTGTTGCCGGTGGTCAGGAGCATCTCACCAAACTTGTTGGAGAGTGCCATCAGAAGAAGGCCGCGCAGGCGAGATTGGATGTTCTCTTCGGTCAAGCCCGCTTCGGTTCCTTCAAAGAGGGGCGCCAGGGCCTCGGTCACGGCTGCGCGCGGGCCTGAAATCGGCACATAGTCGTAGCCGCAGCCCAGCGCCTTAGCGCAGGCCTCTGCGTCTTCCAGCGAGTGATCGGAGGTGTATTCCGAGGGCAGCATCACGCAGCGGACGTTCTCTGGGCCCAAGGCATCGGCAGCGATGGTTGCCACGAGGGCGGAATCGACCCCGCCTGACATGCCCAAAAGCACCTGTTTGAACCCGGTCTTGGCCATGTAGTCGCGCAGCGAGGTGACCATAACGCGGTAGTCCTGCTCCCACGTGTCGGGATGCACGGTCTTTGCCCCGTCGACGATCCGCCAGCCCTCGGGTCCGCGCGCCAAATCGACATGGATGGCCATTTCATCGAACACAGGTGCAATGAAAGCCAATTCACCGCCGGGGTTTAGCCCGAAAGAGGCGCCATCGAAGACTTGGTCATCCTGACCGCCCACCATGTTGAGGTAAATGAGCGGCAGGTCCGTTTCGACGACGCGCGCGACCATATTGTTCAGGCGCGTGTCCAGCTTGCCTCGGTAGTAGGGCGACCCGTTGGGAACCAGGAGGAACTCGGCCCCCGTCTCGGCCAATGTCTCGGACACCTCTGGGTGCCACGCGTCTTCGCAAATTGGCGTGCCGATCCGTGTATTTCCAACCGCGTAGGGCCCGCCAAGAGGCCCTGAATCGAAGATGCGCACTTCGTCAAATACCGTCTCGTTGGGCAGATTGTGTTTCAGCACGCGCGTGACAATGCGACCGCCTGAGCAAATGAAATAGGCGTTAAAGAGCTTGCCGTCTTCGGCATAAGGGCTCCCGATCCCGAGAGTGGGGCCATCGGCGCACTCCGCGGCCAGCGCTTCGACCGCGGCGACGGCCGCCGCATGAAAGGCAGGCTTCATCACCAGGTCTTGGGCGTTATAGCCGGTAATAAACATCTCGGGCAGCGCCACCATATCCGCATTGGCTGCACGACCCTCTTCCCAGAGCGCCTTAGCTTTTGACGCGTTGCCTGCGATATCGCCGACAATTGGGTTCAACTGACCGCAAGTTATCCGAAAAGTTTCTGGCACGCGTGCACTCCAAATATGTTCTTGGCCCATGTAGCAGAGTTCACAGCAGAGAAAAGCCGCCTGGGCGCGCGCGTCGCAGGATCACACCGGGCGAAATCACCGCCCCGAATCCCGTTGCGGGCGCGCCTGTGATCTCGTAGCTTTTGCGCAGCCTTAAAAAACGATCCGTTAGGAAGCCTGATGAGACCCATTCCCCTCACCTTGGTCCTGTGTCTGACAGCGATGCCAGTCCTGGCACAAGAGACCGCCGTTCAAACGAAGCAGTTCGAAGATGGTGGCATTTACGAGGGCGAGTTTAAGGGCGGCTTTCAGCATGGCCAGGGCACCTACAAACTGCCCAACGGCTATGAGTATTCGGGCGCTTGGGTCGACGGTGAAATCAAGGGCCAAGGCGTAGCGCGCTTTCCGAACGGGGCTGTCTACGAAGGCAACTTTGAAAAGGGCAAGGCGCATGGCTTTGGCAAAGTGACTTTTGCCGATGGCGGCACGTATGAAGGCGATTGGCTTGACGGCAACATGATGGGCCAGGGCATCATCCTATACGCGGACGGCGTTCGGTACGAAGGCGAAGTGCGCGACAACAAGCATCACGGGCGCGGTGTGATGCAGAGCCCCGGGGGATATGAGTATAAGGGCGACTGGGTCGACGGCATCAAGGAAGGCCAAGCGGTCATCACCTATCCCGATGGCGCAGTTTACGAGGGCGCGGTTGTCGCAGGCGAGCGCAGCGGCCAGGGTAAGCTGACGATGCCAGATGGGCTGATTTATGAAGGTGCCTGGAAAGACAACCAGATCGACGGCGAGGGCATGCTGACCCAGCCCAATGGCGATGTCTATGAAGGCATGCTGGTCGCCGGTCAACGGCAGGGCACCGGCAAGGTCGTTTACGCCAATGGTGACACTTATGAAGGCACGTTCGAGGATGATCGCCGTCACGGCACAGGCACGTTCTTTGGTGCGGATGGCTACGTCTATGTGGGCAATTGGGTTGCTGGTAAAATCGAGGGTCAGGGCAAGGTTACCTATCCAGACGGGTCGGTTTACGAAGGCACATTCCGGGATGATTTGGCAGATGGTCAGGGTAAAATCACATACCCGGACGGCGCCACATATGAGGGGTCATGGCTCTCTGGCGTGATCGAAGGCGAAGGCACCGCCACGTATCCTAACGGCATTGTCTACACGGGGGGCTTCAAAGAAGCCCGCAATGATGGCTTTGGCGTCATGACCTACGAAGACGGCTACCGCTATGAAGGCGAATGGGTCGGCGGCAAGCGCGAAGGCGTGGGCAAGGCTGTATACCCGGATGGTACAGTCTATGAGGGCGCGTTTTTGGCAGGCCAGCGCCATGGCACCGGCAAAATCACTCTGTCGTCTGGCTTCGTCTATGAAGGCGCTTGGTCGGAAGGCGAGATCACTGGTCGCGGCGTAGCGACCTATGCGAATGGCGATGTCTACGAGGGCGAGTTTGTGAATGGGCGCCGCTCTGGCACAGGCACGATGCGGTACACCACCGGTCAAGAAGCCTCCGGCGATTGGGAAAACGGTGCCCTGAAAGAGGACGGCTAAGCACGGCTATGTCCCGCAGCGGTGGTCACCTTCTGGTTCAAAGCCTGATCGGCCTTGGCGCGCGGCACGCGTTTGGGGTGCCTGGCGAAAGCTATCTTGATGTGCTGGACGCATTTCACGACAGCGCAGGGGCGCTCGATTTTACCTTGTGTCGGCAAGAGGGCGGCGCGGCTTTCGCGGCGGCGGCCTATGGCAAACTCACGGGAACACCGGGCCTTTGCTTTGTCACACGCGGACCAGGCGTCACCAATGCCTCCATCGGGATCCACACGGCGATGCAAGACAGCGCGCCGATGATCTGCTTTGTCGGCCAGGTTGGCACAGACCTGCGCGGGCGCGAAGCGTTTCAAGAGATCGACTACCGCGCGGTCTTTGGGTCCATGGCCAAATGGGCCGCCGAGATTGACCGCGTGGAACGCCTGCCCGAATACATCAACCGCGCCTGGAGCGTTGCGCTGTCGGGGCGACCTGGGCCGGTGGTTTTGGCATTGCCCGAGGATATGCTGTCGGCGCGCACCGACGTGGCCCCGCTCGCGCGCCCTGTTCCAGTTGCAGAGCCTGCGCCCGATCAGGCCGCGATGGCGCGCGCGCATCAGATGCTCGACGGGGCGGAACGCCCGCTGATGATTATTGGGGGCAACCTGTGGACGGCAGAGGGCCGCCGCGCGATCGAAGCCTTTGCCGAATTGTCGGATATTCCGACCCTGGCGGCGTTTCGGTTTCAAGACCGGTTCAACAACCACTCACCCGTCTATGCCGGCGACGCGGGCGTCGGGATCCCGCCCCATGTGGCCGATCTGATCCGAAGCGCCGATGTGATCTTGGGCGTCAACATACGCTGGGGCGAGATGACGACAGATGCCTATACGCTTCTTGATGTGCCGGTGCCGAAACAACGGCTGATCCACGTTCATCCATCCGATCTGGAGCTGGGCAAGATCTATCAGCCAGAGCTTGCGATCCAGGCCGGACCCAATGCCTTTGCGAAGGCGCTTGGCTCAGTGTCAGGCGATTGGTCGGAGTGGAGCGCCGCGGCGCGCGCCGCGTATGAGGCCAGTATTGAAGCGCCATCGCAGCCCTCGCCAGTGGACATGGCGGCGGTCATGGCGCATCTGCGCGAGATCTTGCCCGACGATGCGATCCTGACAAACGGCGCGGGAAACTTCGCGATCTGGCCCAACCGGCACTTCCCTTTTGGCCCCTCCCACCGCCTGCTCGCCCCCCAATCGGGCGCGATGGGCTACGGCATCCCCGCCGCCGTCGCGGCCAAAGTCGTGCACCCAGAGTGCTGCGTCGTGTGCTTTGCGGGCGATGGCGACTTTCAGATGAACGGGCAAGAGCTGGCCACCGCCGCGCAAGCAGGCGCGCAACCCATAGTTCTTGTTCTGAATAACGGCATCTACGGCACCATTCGCGCGCATCAAGAGCGCCACTACCCCGGACGCGTGTCGGGCACCACGATGTCAGGCAATCCCGATTTCAGTGCACTGGCCCGCGCCTACGGCTTCCACGGCGAGCGAGTCGAGACGACCGACGACTTTGCGTCTGCCTTTGACCGCGCGCTCAAGTCAGACACCGGCGCAGTTCTTGACCTCAACATCTCGCCAGAGGCGATTGCCCCGCGCAAAACACTGACCGCGATCCGAGAGGCGGCAAGCTAAACCGCCTCGCCCGCGTCAAGCCGTGCAAGCCAGTCTTCTGCCTCGCGCAGCACCGTCTCGCGGCGCGTCTCATCCATCCGGTCCCAGGTGCGGTACATGTTGCCCATGCGCGCATTGTTGGAGAACCGGTCCCGGTGCCGGTCCAGAAAGTGCCAATAAAGCAGGTTGAACGGGCAGGCCCCCGCACCCGTCTTTTGCGCCACCTTATAGGCGCAGGTTTTGCAGTAGTCGGACATCCGGTTGATGTAGGCCCCGGACGATACATATGGTTTTGACGCGATGATGCCCCCATCGGCAAAGAGGCTCATGCCGACCGTATTGGGGGCCTCTACCCACTCAAACGCGTCCACGTAAACGCTCAGATACCATTCATGGACCTGATGCGGATCAAGCCCCGCCAATAGCGCGAAGTTGCCGGTGACCATCAGCCGCTGGATGTGGTGGGCGTACGCCTCTGCCCCGGTCTGCTCTACCGCACGCGCAAGGCAATTCATCTTCGTCGCCCCGCCCCAGTAAAGCGCGGGCAGATCCCGATCATGGCCCAGCGCGTTGCGCGTCGGGTAATCGGGGCCCTCGAGGAAGTAGATCCCGCGCACATATTCGCGCCAGCCGATGATTTGCCGGATGAAGCCTTCTGCCGCGTTGATCGGCACATGGCCCGCGCGCCAGGCCTCCGCCGCCGCGCGGCAGACTTCAAGCGGGGTCAAGAGACCGATGTTGATGTAGGGGGACAGGATCGCGTGATAGAGAAACCGGTTCTCGTTCAGCATAGCGTCTTGAAAGTCGCCGAACTTCGGCAACGCCTCGCGCACGAAGACATCAAGCGCGGTCAGGGCCTCCTCTCGCGTCGTCGCGAACCAAAACGGGTGCAGATCACCGAAATTTTCGCCAAAGCGCATCTCGACAAGATCCAAAACTGCGCTGACCGTCGCGTCAGGCGCAAAGCGTGGCGGCCCGGCATAGGTGACCTCACTCGGCGCCGGCTTGCGGTTATCGTGGTCGTAGTTCCACTTGCCACCTGCGGGTTGACCGCCCTCCATCATTAGCCCCGTAGCGCGGCGCATCTCGCGATAGAAATACTCCATCCGCAGCGCTTTGCGCCCCTGCGCCCATCCCTCAAACACGGCGTGAGAGGCCAAAAAGCGCGTATCTTCCAGAAGCGTGACGCGCAAAGGCGCGGTTTGCAGCGCCGTGATCAGTCGCCATTCGCCCGGCTCGGTCGCCAAAACGTCGCTCGCGCCAAACTGGTCGGCGCGGCGCACAAGCTCACCCACGATCGATCCCGTATTGTCGGTATCGTCCAACTCCGAATAGGCGACCTGCCAACCCGCCGCCTGCAGACGGGCAGCGAACTTTCGCATGGCCGCGAAGATGAACGCGATCTTTTTCGGGTGGTGCGGCACATAGGTCGCCTCGCCCAACACCTCTGCCATCACGACAATATCGGTGGAAGGATCGGCAGCGCGCAGGGCGGCCATATCCTCAGACAGTTGATCCCCCAGGACCAAGACCAGTTTCACCACGGGATTTCGTCGCCTTTCCAATCAAAGAACCCGCCGGTTTGCGCCGGCGTAAGGCCTGCGAGCACGCGCAAGAGGTTCTGCGCGGCGGTGTCCGGTGGGACGGTCTTGTGGCGGCTTGCATATTTGGCGGTGAAGGACGTGGCCACAGTGCCCGGGTGCAGCGCCACGCAGATCGCCTCAGGGTGGCTGCGCGCCAGTTCGATGGCGCCGGTGTGCACGACCTGATTCAGCGCCGCTTTGGCCGCGCGGTAGCTGATCCAACCGCCCAAGCGGTTATCGCCAATCGACCCCACGCGGGCGGAGAGGGCGGCAAAAACCGCGCGTCCATCGCGACGCAGCAAGGCCGGCGCATGGCGCAAGACCAAGGCGGGGCCAATCGTGTTCACCGCAAACTGATCCGCCATCGCCTGGGCCGAGATCGCCTTGATCGACCGTTCCGGCGCTGCGCCGCCGATCTCTAACGCGCCTGTGGCGACGATGATCCCCTCCAACCCAGACAAGCCCGCCAGGCCTGCGGCGACCGAGGCCTCGTCTGTCACATCAAACCCGTCCTCGGACCTGGACCGGCGCAGCACGTCAAACCCTCGCGCCTCAAGGGCTGCGGCCAGTGCCGACCCAATGCCCCCCGACGCGCCAATGACCAGAACCTGTCCCATGCGCGCTGACCTAGCAGGCGCGCCGCACCCGTCCATGTCAAAAAGGCCCTTTTCATTTCATGAGCCTTGCGTATAACCTCGCGCCCATGAAGCAGACACCACATATCACACGCGCGCAAAGCCTTGCGCTGGGTCTGCTACTTCTAGTCCGCCTCTGAGCGTGCCCGCGCGGGTGCGTCCGCTCAGAGGGAAGGTGATCGCACCCAAGACATCGGACAAGACATCAGAGAGATTAGAGATATGAAGACCGACCAAGATCACGTTTTGATCTTCGACACGACGCTGCGTGACGGGGAGCAATCGCCGGGTGCCACCATGACACACGAGGAAAAGCTGGAGATCGCGCAGCTTCTCGATGAGATGGGCGTGGACATCATTGAAGCGGGCTTTCCTATTGCGTCAGAGGGCGACTTTGCCGCTGTGACCGAGATCGCCAAGAACGCTGTGAATTCCACCATCTGCGGGCTGGCCCGCGCGCAACTGGGCGATATCGACCGCTGCTGGGAGGCTGTGAAGCACGCCAAAAGCCCGCGCATTCACACTTTCATTGGCACGTCGCCCCTGCACCGGGCGATCCCGAACCTGACCCAAGACGAGATGGCCGAGCGGATCGCGCAGACCGTCGCCCATGCCCGCAATCTTTGCGACAATGTGCAGTGGTCGCCAATGGATGCAACGCGGACCGAGTGGGATTACCTGAAACGCGTCTGCGAGATCGCAATCTCCTCGGGGGCGACCACGATCAATATCCCCGACACTGTGGGCTACACCGCGCCGCGCGAAAGCGCGCAACTGATTGCACGGCTGGTCGACGAGGTCCCCGGCGGGCGCGACGTGATCTGGGCGACCCATTGCCACAACGATCTGGGCATGGCGACCGCCAACAGCCTGGCCGCGGTTGAGGCCGGTGCGCGTCAGATCGAATGCACGATCAACGGCTTAGGCGAACGCGCGGGCAATACGGCCCTGGAAGAGGTCGTGATGGCCCTGAAAGTGCGCAACGATATCATGCCCTTCCGCACCGGTATCGACAGCCAAAAGATCATGCACATCTCGCGCCGGGTCTCGACGGTGTCGGGCTTTCCGGTGCAGTTCAACAAGGCCATCGTGGGCAAAAACGCCTTCGCGCATGAAAGCGGCATTCACCAAGACGGTATGCTGAAAAACGCCGAGACGTTCGAGATCATGCGCCCCGAAGATGTGGGCCTTGCCGGAACCTCTTTGCCGTTGGGCAAGCATTCGGGCCGCGCGGCCCTGCGGGCCAAGCTGAACGACCTGGGATTTGAGTTGGGGGATAACCAACTCAAAGACGTGTTCGTCCGGTTCAAGGATCTGGCCGACCGCAAAAAGGAAGTCTTTGACGATGACCTGATCGCCCTGATGCGCGACGCCGCTGCTGAAGAGCAATCTGACACGCTGAAGATCCTATCCTTGAGGGTCGTCTGCGGGACCGATGGGCCACAAACTGCGGACCTGACGATGGAAATCGACGGAAAAGAGGCCAGCACAGAGGCCACCGGCGACGGTCCAGTCGATGCGACCTTCAATGCGGTCAAAACGCTTTTCCCGCATGCCGCCCGGCTGCAACTGTACCAAGTGCACGCCGTGACCGAAGGCACCGATGCCCAAGCCACAGTCAGCGTGCGCATGGAAGAAGACGGCAAGATTGCCACCGGTCAGTCAGCAGACACCGACACCGTCGTCGCCTCGGCCAAGGCTTACGTCAACGCGCTCAATCGCCTGATCATACGGCGCGAAACCACAGATGTCGGTTACGACACGAAGACTGTGAGCTACAAAGACGCGGGCTGAGACGCCGGATAAATCCGGTATTTGGGCTGCTCCACAGGCGGCCCAAATACCACTTATTGACGAAAACAGCATTTTAACCTAAGGTTGTGGGGTTTTCGTAAGCCGTGATTTTACTATGCTCAATTTTCGCTTTGCCTTCCTTGTGGGAGCTTTGTTGCTGAGCCTTTGGCAACCGGCCCCCGCCCTCGCTCAAAACGCGCCCGATGGCGCATGCGTTGTCGACACCTCGACGTGGTGCTGGCCCATCAAACGTGGCCGTTCTGGCCAGTCGTGTGAGTGCCGTACGCGCAAAGGTACCCAAAACGGGAAAATAAAATAAACTTTTCAGGAGGTTGATCATGACCAACCTACCCAGTCAGAAAGACCTCTTTGTCGAAGCCACCCGCCTGCGTGACTATCTTTTGCACGTTGATGGCCAGGATGCGCGCCGCCTCGCGGCCGCCCTGCGCCCATTTGAAAAGGACCAGGACACGGCGCAACAGTCGGACAAAAACGTGGCTGAACTGTCCGATGCATTTCAAACAGCACACGACGATGTGCTGCGCCAGATCGATCAATACACAATCTCCGCCGTGCTGCAGGGCGATTCGCCGCATAAGCGCGGCACGCCCATTCTCAACAGCCTCTTGCTGACGATTGCCGGGTTCTTCTTGGTCATGGCCGCGTTCAACTTCAGCTATTGGGCCAATCGCGCGACGGTTGCGGTGGCCGAGGCCGAACAGTTTTTGGCCTTTGATCACCTGCCGCAACTCACGCGACTGATCGAAATGAAGCACTATTTTGAGAAGGTCGCAAACTCTGCTGACAGCGAGGATCTGGAGCCGCAACTCATCTATCTGGAAGGCATCGCGAGCCTGCAGGATCACTACTTGGTCGAAAGCACGCTGCCGGAAAAGATGCTGAAACTCGCGGATGAGACGCGGTTTGTCCAAACCCCGTGGCAATCGCTGCGGGACCGAACCTGTGACGGGGCTTTTGGTCAGACGCTGCCCGCCAGCCTGCGGTCGTGGGCCAATTGCTTCGAACCACAGCCGGTGCCCTCCATCACCGAAACCAACCAAGACGAAGCGAATGCTGCTGACGTGCCGCCTGTGAAGGTCGTCTCTGCCGATACCGGCGTCGCGAGTGACGCGACTGTGGAAGAGATCGTCACAGCCAAAGCCGCCCCTACGCCGGCAGCCTCGGAACCCGAAACGCCACCACTTACAAAGACCTTCGAAAGCCCGTTCGAAATGGCCTATAGCCATGTGACCGACCTGCAATGGCAGACCATGGAAAAGGCGAACCGTGTCGCGGACAGCCTGTACCTCGACAGTCTGCACGCTGTTCGGCTGCGCATGCAGGAGTTGCGCGAGGCGCTGAACGCGGTCCACCTTTGGGCGCTACCGATCATCTACGGATTTTTGGGTTCAATTGTGTACTGTATGTGGCGCGTTCTGCACCCCAACATCGCGGCTTTGGGCTTTTTCTATTCCTTTATGCGCACAATTTTCGCAGGCCTCGCGGCGCTGACCCTGTCGATGCTTCTTGTCCCCTCCAACATTTTGACGGCAGGGGTCGAGTTGAACCGACCACTGATATATTTGTTATCGTTCATCTTTGGCTATTCGGTCGAGGTGTTTATCAACACACTGAACCTTCTAAACAGCTACTTCCTGTCGAACCTGACCACGCGACCGCGCACGGACAAAGGCGCCGCTGCGTAGCGTTGCGCGGATTTGTACCGTGCTGGCTCTTTCGCACCGGCGGCATGGCCTTTATAACATCGCCGATCTGCACTCGCTGGAGTCGCAGCGATAAAGACGATTCGAGCAGATTTGGGCAGGAAATAAGCCATGGCATTTTTAGACGGGTTCGGCGGGCTGTTTTCTTCGGATATGGCGATTGACCTGGGGACAGCGAATACGCTGGTCTACGTCAAAGGGCGCGGCGTCATCATGTCAGAGCCGTCGGTGGTCGCCTATCACGTCAAGGACGGCGTGAAGAAGGTCCTCGCCGTTGGGGAAGACGCAAAGCTGATGCTGGGTCGGACCCCGGGCTCTATCGAGGCGATCCGGCCCATGCGCGAAGGCGTGATCGCTGACTTTGATGTGGCCGAAGAGATGATCAAGCACTTCATCCGGAAGGTGCACAAGCGGTCGACCTTTTCAAAGCCGAAGATCATCGTTTGTGTTCCGCACGGCGCGACACCCGTGGAAAAGCGCGCCATTCGCCAGTCGGTGCTGTCCGCAGGTGCTCGGCGTGCCGGTTTGATTGCGGAACCCATCGCGGCGGCGATCGGCGCAGGCATGCCGATCACAGACCCTACCGGGAACATGGTCGTTGATATCGGCGGCGGGACAACCGAAGTCGCGGTGCTTAGCCTTGGCGACATCGTTTATGCCCGGTCGGTCCGTGTGGGGGGCGACCGCATGGATGAGGCGATCATCTCGTACCTGCGACGGCAACAGAACTTGTTGGTGGGGGAGACCACCGCAGAACGGATCAAAACCTCTATCGGCACGGCGCGGATGCCCGATGATGGCCGGGGCACCTCAATGCAGATCCGTGGTCGCGATCTTTTGAACGGTGTGCCGAAAGAGATCGAAGTGACCCAAGCCCAGATCGCCGAAGCGCTGGCAGAGCCCGTGCAGCAGATCTGCGAGGCGGTGATGACCGCGCTTGAGACGACACCACCCGACTTAGCTGCCGATATCGTTGACCGGGGCGTGATGCTGACCGGGGGTGGCGCGCTGCTGGGCGATTTGGATCTTGCGCTGCGCGAACAGACCGGGCTGGCGGTATCAATTGCCGATGAAAGCCTAAATTGCGTTGCGTTGGGTACGGGCAAAGCGCTTGAATACGAAAAGCAACTGCGCCATGCCATCGACTACGACAGCTAGGGGCGCGGCACCACGCGCGTCCAAATCGCGGAGAAACCGCAGACCTCGATCAGGAGTGACTGCATTTGGCCAAGGACAGAAACACATCAGCTGAATTCGTCGCCCCATTGCGGCGGCTGGTTCTGAGTGTCTTTGTGCTGCTTTTGTTGGCCGTGTTCATCGTGTGGCGGATCGATAGCCCCCGGATTGAACGCCTGCGGGCCGACATCACGGATCGGGTCGTGCCAAACATGGATTGGGCCATGGCCCCCGTGACGGGCACCGTGAACCTCTTTCGCGACTTCCAAAGCTATCAACGGCTCGCCGAGCAGAACCAAGAATTGCGCAGCGAGTTGCGGCAGATGCGCGCCTGGAAAGAGGCCGCGTTGCAGCTTGAACAAGAAAATGCGCGGCTTCTGGATCTGAACAACGTGCAGCTTGATCCGCGCCTGACTTACATTACTGGTGTCGTGCTCGCCGACAGCGGCTCCCCCTTTCGGCAATCGGTCTTGTTAAACATCGGCGCGCGGGACGGCCTTGTAGATGGCTGGGCGACGATGGACGGGATCGGCCTAGTGGGGCGGATTTCGGGCGTCGCGCAGAATTCTGCCCGCGTGCTGCTCCTGACAGATGCCAACAGCCGGGTGCCTGCAACCATTCAGCCGTCGGGCGAGCAGGCTTTGGTGGCGGGCGACAACACGGGGCGCCCCCTGGTCGAGTTTATCGAAAACCGCGATGTGGTGCGGCCCGGTGACCGGGTCGTTAGTTCGGGCGATGGGGGCGTGTTCCCAGCAGGGTTGCTGATCGGTGCGCTGGAAGTTGATCGCGGTGGACGTTTGCGTGTTCGCCTTTCCGCCGACTACGAACGATTGGAGTTCCTAAGGGTCTTACGGCACTACGGGACGCCGCAAGTATCTGACACCGGTGGCGTGATCCGGGATGGCGTTCCAGTTCCAAGCGCCGAAGAGGTCGCCGGGAATGACTGAGGCGACGCCCTTTCACCTTTGGTCGATGCGTGGCCTGTTCGTCGCCTTTGCACTCCTTTTGTTGCTTGCAGATCTCTTGCCTTTGCAAACGCTGCCCCGCGCCTGGGCGGCACCTGATTTGCTGTTTTGTTTTGCACTTGTTTGGTCGGCGCGCAGACCAGATTTGGTTCCGATCTGGCTTTTGGCGCTGGTTTTTCTATTGGCCGACTTGATCCTATTCCGGCCGCCAGGACTTCTTGCCGCGCTCATGCTCGTCGCCTGCGTCAACTTGCAGGCCAACTCAGCACGTGTACGTAGCAATGGGTTCATGGCGGAATGGTTCCGCGCAGCCGCAATGATCTTAGCTGTTGCTATCGGCGACCGCTTCGTGAGCGCAGTCTTTCTGTTACCGCTGCCGCCCATTTCGCTCGTTGCATTCCAAGTCATTGGAACCGCAATGTTTTATCCCGTTGCCGTGATTGTTTCGGCGACGGTGTTTGGCGTCAGACTGATATCCCCTAGCGATCTTGAGGCAATGGGAGGACGCACGTGAAACGGCCCCGCATTGATCCTGAAGCCGATCACCGGAAATTCACCCGTCGTGCTGCGGTTCTCGGCGGACTGCAACTGGCCTTTGTGGGTGGTTTGGCTGCCAGGATGCAGTACCTGCAATTGGATCAGGCGGACGAGTTCCGGCTTTTGGCTGAAGAAAACCGGATCAATATCCGCCTGATCGCACCGGAGCGCGGAGAAGTCTTTGACCGCAATGGTGTGCAACTTGCACGGAATGTTCCAAGCTACAGGATTGTCATCGTTCGCGAAAACGCTGGAAATGTCGAAGACGTGGTGTCGCGACTGCGCCAATTGGTCGACCTGGGCGTCGATGACCTGGAAACAGCGCGCGAAGAGATCTTACGCTCGGCACCGTTTTTGCCCGTCACAATCGCCGAGAATGTGAGCTGGGACACCGTCAGCCGTGTCTCGGTTAACGCGCCCGCCTTGCCGGGGATCACTCCGGAAGTTGGTCTCACCCGCTACTATCCGCTGGGTTCGGACTACGCCCATGTTCTGGGATATGTCGGACCCGTGTCCGACTACGACCTCTCGAAAATCGAAAATCCTGACCAGCTTTTGCGAATCCCCCGGTTTCAGATCGGGAAAGTCGGCGTGGAGGCAAAGCGCGAAGACCTATTGCGCGGCAAAGCAGGCGCAAAGCGCGTGGAGGTCAACGCAACGGGCCGGGTCATGCGCGAACTTAGCCGACGCGAAGGAACCGCCGGCGCCGATGTGCAGCTAACCGTCGATGCAAAGCTACAATCATATGTTCAGGCTCGCTTGGGTGAGGAAAGTGCGGCGGCTATCGTGATGGATGTGGAAACCGGCGATATCCACGCGATCTGCTCGTCGCCGACCTTTGATCCAAACTTGTTCGTTCAGGGCATCTCGGTCGCAGATTACAAAGAACTGACGGACAACAAGTATCGGCCGTTGGCGTCGAAGTCGGTCCAGGGCACCTATCCACCGGGATCTACATTCAAGATGCTTGTGGCGCTGGCCGCTTTGGAGGAGGGCATCATCACGCCCGACGATACCGTTTATTGTCCCGGCCACATGGAAGTCGGTGGGCGTAAGTTCAGCTGCTGGAAACGCGCAGGGCACGGCTGGATGGATCTGGCGAATTCGCTCAAACAAAGCTGCGATGTCTATTATTACGATCTAGCGCTCAAAATCGGGATCGAGAAGATCACCGCTATGGCGCAGCGTTTTGGATTGGGACAACGGTTTGATCTGCCAATGTCGGCCATTGCGCGCGGGCTGACGCCAACCAAAGACTGGAAATTCAAGACCCACAAGACGGATTGGGTGATCGGCGACACGGTCAACGCCGCAATTGGTCAAGGGTATATGCTGGCCTCACCCTTGCAGCTTGCCGTGATGACTGCACGCTTGGCAACCGGGCGGGATGTGGCGCCACGCCTTGTGAAATCGGTCGACGGTATCGAAACGCCATCCGGCGCAGGTCGCCCTATGGGCTTGAACGAAAACAATCTGATCCGGATGCGGCGCGCCATGTACCAAGTCGTCAACGACCGGCGCGGCACGGCCTATGGATCACGTATCATCGCAGATGATAACCGCATGGCTGGCAAAACGGGTACGAGCCAAGTCCGCAACATTACGGCGGCAGAGCGCGCCGCGGGCGTCATCCGCAATGAGGATCTGCCCTGGGAACGCCGCGACCATGCACTTTTCGTGGATTTCGCGCCGTTTGACGCGCCGCGGTTTGCCGTGGCTGTTGTGGTCGAACATGGCGGCAGCGGCGGCGCGGTTGCAGCGCCAATTGCGCGCGACGTGACACTCCAAGCACTTTACGGGGGTGAGCCGCCAGTTAAAGCCTATCCAACCAAAGACCGTCGCCGTATCGAGGCGCAACAAGAGCGACTGCGCAATGTTCGCCCCATCGCACGCGGCGTCGGCACGGGCGAGGAACAGGCATGAGCTATCTAGAGTACACGGTCAAACATGTCCCTACTGGACCGCGCAAACTGCTCTACTTGAATTGGCCTTTGGCGCTTTTGCTGACGACAGCGGCTGGCGTAGGCTTTTTGATGCTCTACTCGGTGGCGGGCGGAAACTTTTCCGTGTGGGCCGAACCTCAGACGAAGCGCTTTGCCGTTGGGTTTGTCGGAATGTTGATCGTCGCGATGATCCCCATCTGGTTTTGGCGCTCAATGGCAGCAGTGGCTTATGCCAGTGGTATCCTGCTTCTTTTAGCTGTTGAGTTCTTTGGTGCTGTTGGAATGGGTGCGCAGCGCTGGATCGATCTAGGGTTTATGCGCCTGCAACCTTCGGAAGTTATGAAGATCACGCTTGTGATGGTGCTTGCCGCCTACTACGACATGCTGCCGCGCCATAGAATCTCGCGTCCGCTTTGGGTGTTGATCCCAGTTGTATTGATCTTGATACCGACCGCCCTGGTCTTGCGGCAACCCGATCTTGGAACCTCAATCCTGCTGTTGGCCGCAGGAGGTGGGTTGATGTTTCTCGCTGGTGTGCACTGGGCTTACTTTGTCGCGGTTATTGCGTCAGGTGCGGGTTTGCTCACAGCCGTTTTTCAATCGCGCGGCACGGCATGGCAGCTTCTGGCAGACTATCAGTACCGCCGGATCGACACGTTTTTGGACCCTAGCCAGGATCCTCTCGGTGCAGGATACCACATCACGCAATCCAAGATCGCGCTCGGTTCTGGGGGTTGGACTGGTCGCGGCTTTATGCAGGGTACCCAATCGCGCCTGAATTTCCTGCCGGAAAAGCATACAGACTTCATTTTCACGACGCTCGCCGAAGAATTCGGATTTATGGGGGGCATCACGCTTTTGCTGATATACACGTTGATTATCGTGTTTTGTGTGGCCTCGGCGATCGCAAACCGCGATCGGTTCTCGCATCTCCTAATCTTGGGTATTGCGCTTAACTTTTTCCTCTTCTTCGCCGTCAACATGTCCATGGTCATGGGGCTTGCACCCGTTGTCGGTGTGCCGCTGCCATTGGTCAGCTATGGGGGATCCGCCATGATGGTTCTGCTGCTGGCCTTCGGCTTAGTGCAATCCGCGCATGTGCACAGGCCACGTTAGCAATGATCCAAGTTCTTTTTGCCGCACAAGCCGAGAAGTGGGAGGCGTACGCACCACACCTGTCAGCCGAGTTTGACGCGGCAGGGCTGTCGGTGTCTTTGTCGCAGGCACTCCCGCCGGACGCAGTTGACTACATCATCTATGCGCCCAACTCCGACCTACAGGACTTCACACCCTACACGAGATGTAAGGCAGTCCTGAACCTGTGGGCGGGTGTCGAAACGATCGTTGGCAATACCACACTCACGCAGCCTCTCTGCCGGATGGTGGACCCTGCCATGACGCAAGGGATGGTCGAATGGGTGACGGGACACGTGCTGCGACACCACTTAGGTATGGACGCCCATATCACAGCACCGGCTGGCACATGGCAGCCCGCCGCCCCCCCTGTCGCGTGGGACCAAAAAATCGCCGTTCTGGGGCTTGGCCAGCTGGGGTCCGCCTGTGCGCAAAGCCTCGCACGCCTCGGCTTTGATGTGCATGGCTATGCGCGCAGCCCAAAGACGCTCGAAGGCGTGACGTGTCATACAGATATTGATGCCGCCTTTGATCAAGCCGACGGCGTGGTTCTACTTTTGCCAAATACACCGCTCACCCAAAATACGCTCAATTCCGAACGCTTGGCCCGCGTTGCGCGAGGCGCTTTCGTCCTCAACCCGGGACGCGGGCCTTTGATCGACGATGCAGCCCTTTTGGCAGCGCTCGACAGTGGTCAGGTTGGCCACGCAACGCTGGACACATTCCGGGTCGAACCACTGCCGGCGGATGACCCCTATTGGCACCACCCCAACGTCACGATCACACCGCATATCGCTTCTGAGACAAGGCCAAAATGGGCGTCAAAAGTCATCGTTGAGAATGTGGCACGTTATGAGGCGGGCCTGCCGCTGCTGCATCTTGTCGATCGCGCAAAGGGATATTGAGGTTCGCATTCCTGTCAGAACGATCGCACCGTTTTTTTGAGGACGAAGCACGTTAGGCCGCCAGTCCGCGACCTTTCAAAAGCGCATCCACATGCGGCATTTTTCCACGAAATGCCACGTATAAATCTGCAGCGTCGGCGCTGCCACCGGCAGACAAGATATGTCGCTCCAATGCTTCAGCACGCTCAGGATCAAAAGCCGACCCGGCTTCGTCAAAAGCTGCGAAGGCATCGGCATCCATGACTTCGGACCACATATAGGAGTAATAGCCACTGGAATAACCATCGCCCGCAAAGACATGCGCAAAATGCGGTGTTGCATGGCGCATTCCGATTGCATGCGGCAAGCCAATGGCGGACAGAACGTCAGCCTGTTTCACCATGGGATCTTGCGGCGCTGGCCCCTCATGGAACGCCAAATCCACCAAGGCCGAAGCAACGTATTCCACCGTTTGGAAACCCATATCGTACGTCGCTGCCCCAAGGACGCGTTGCAGCAGATCCTCAGGCATCGGCGCACCTGTTTTGGCGTGCGTCGCGAAGTCGCGCAGAACCTCCGGCACCTCCAACCAATGTTCGTAAAGTTGGCTTGGCAGTTCCACAAAGTCGCGCGCCACCGACGTGCCCGACACACTTTCATAGGTCACGTCAGACAGCATTTGATGTAGTGCATGCCCAAACTCGTGGAACAGTGTGCGTGCATCGTCATAGCTCAACAGCGCCGGATCGCCCTTAGCAAAGTTGCACACATTGACGACAATCGGCGTCTGGTGCTCCGGCCATTTGGCTTGCGACCGGATGGCAGAGCACCATGCACCGGACCGCTTTGAGCCGCGCGCAAAGTAGTCGCCGATAAACACAGCCACATGCGCACCATTGCGCCGGACCTCCCAAGCCCGTGCATCCGCATGATAGAGCGGGACATCAAGTGGCGTGAACTCCAGCCCAAAGAGGCGTCCGGCACAGGCGAATGCAGCTTCGATCATTCGCTCAAGCTGAAAGTACGGCTTCACTGCAGCCTCATCCAAATCATGCTCTGCCGCGCGCCGGCGTTCCGCGTAATAGCGCCAGTCCCAAGGCTCCAACGGTCCGTTAACCCCATCTTCCGCCATCATCTGGGCGAGAATTTCTCCATCCGCCTCAGCGCGTGATCGCGCGGGTTCCCAAACAGCCATCAGCAACTCGCGGACTTTGGCTGGAGAGCCGGCCATCTCGGTTTCCAACTTGTAGTGCGCAAAATCCGGATACCCCAAAAGCTGTGCACGTTCCGCGCGCAATTGCAAAATTTCGGCAGCAATAGCGCGATTGTCGGTTTCACCACCATTGGCACCCCGTGCCGCCCAAGCGCCGTAAGCCTTTTCGCGCAGATCCCGATTTGGGGAAAACTGCAAAAACGGCACAATGAGTGACCGCGACAAAGTCACCACCGGTCCGCCCACGCCTTTCTCTTCTCCTGCGGCACGAGCTGCTTCGATTACAAAGTCTGGAAGACCCTTCAAGTCACCACTCTGAAGCTCCATGAACCAGTCGCGCTCATCAGCTAGCAAATTTTGCGTAAAGACCGTGCCCAGTTCAGCCAGTCGCGCCTTGATCTCTTTCATCCGTGCGTCTTCATCGCCCGTCAGCGCCGCGCCCTGCCGGACAAAGGAACGGTGCGTCAACATCAAAACACGCGCCTGCTCCGACGACAGGTCCAAAGCGTCACGCCGCGCCCAGAGGTCTGCAACCCGTGCGAAAAGCGCCTTATTGGAGGAAATTTCTGCAAAGTGCTTTGCGAGCTTCGGCGAAAATATTCGCTGCAACGCCTCTCGCTGCGGAGTGCTGTCGCTCCCAGCTATGTTGAAAAAGACGCCCAGAACTTTGTCGAGATCTTTGCCCGCCGCTTCGAGCGCGCCGATGACGGTGTCAAATGTCGGCACATCTGTCGTCGTGGCGATCGCGTCGATCTCGGCGCTGTGACGGTCCAGTGCGACATCCAACGCAGGCGCGAAATCATCGTCAGTGAGACGATCAAAGGGTGGCATGCCAAAGTCGGTGGTCCAGTCTTCCAGCAAAATATTCGTCATCAGGGTCTCCTTACGCCGTATCAGCTAGGCCTGATCACGGCCTCCGCCAAGTGCGCATTTGCAAATTGGTCTTATTGCGCAGCGGTCGCCCTCGCCCCGCACACGGCACAGTCAGCACGTCGCTTCATCGCGACTTTCCGGGTTTCGCCGTAGAGCCCATCAAAAATCAGCATCTCGCCACGCAAAGGCGTACCGGCGCCGGAAATCACTTTTATCGCTTCCAACGCCATCATCGAACCCACGATGCCCGGCAACGGCCCGATAACACCGGCCTCGGAGCAGGGCGGTGCCAATGCCGGGTCAGGTGCGTCGGGGAAAACGCAGGCATAGCACGGCGCCTCATGCTGCGGATCGAACACAGAGACTTGACCTTCCCATTGGGTCAGCGCGCCGGAAACAAGCGGCTTTCGCGCGCGGACCGCTGCCGCATTTACGAGATACCGCGTGTCAAAGTTGTCCGAGCCATCGATGATAAGATCGTACTCTGCAAAAAGCGCATCGGCGATTTTCGCCGTTAGGCGCCGCTGGTAAGGTTTCACAACAACAAAAGGGTTCTGCGCCTCAAGCGCGGCCTGCGCAGAAAAGACCTTGGGCATCCCGATCGTATCGTCGCGGTGTATCACCTGACGGTGGAGGTTGGAGCTATCGACCACATCATCATCGATCACACCGAGCGTTCCAATCCCGGCGGCTCCAAGATACTGGAGGACAGGTGCACCAAGACCGCCGGCGCCTATGACCAGAACAGATGCGTTCTTGAGCGCCTTTTGACCGGGCCCGCCGACCTCGCGCAGCACGATATGTCTCGCATACCGGCGCAACTCAGCCTCGGCAAAACTTGGCTTTGGACCCTCGTTGGCGCGTTCAGCCTCCTGCACTTGAGCGCGGGCACGCAGCCGCATGAGCAGACTGCGATATCCCGCAATCCCGACTGCGGCGACAATGATCATGATCCAGGGCGCGGCGGTGCCACCGGTGGCCGCGCGCAACGGATGCCCAAACGGCAGAACGACATGCAGCATCGTGACCGCCACAAACAAGATACCGATCATCAAAAGCCGCGCCTGAGCAGGGGCGCGCATCGCAATGCCTATGCCCCAAAGACCGGCAGCCATAGCGAGGACAACGAGCATCAGCTGGCTCCAGTCGAGCCAAATCCGCCCGACCCGCGTGACGTTTCATCAAGGTCGTCCACCACGTCAAAGCGCGCCTGCAACACGGGTGCGACGATCATTTGCGCGATCCTATCGCCATGCCCCACCACGAAGTCCACCGCTCCGGCATTCTGTAGAATGATCCCAAGCGGGCCGCGATAGTCGCTGTCGATTGTACCGGGTGCGTTGGTAAGGGTGATCCCATGCTTAAGTGCAAGCCCAGATCTTGGGCGGATCTGCACTTCAAACCCGACCGGAATTGCGATGCGCAGACCCGTTGGGACCAGGGCGCGCGCGTTAGGTGCCAGAGTGAGACGACCACGATCCTGGAAATTGGCGCGCAGGTCGGCTCCGGCGGCACCTTCAGTTTCATAGGCAGGCAGGCCCAAAGTCCGATCTGCCCCGGTGTCCCACATCACCTGAATGGCGACCCTCATCCGCCGATCACCGCCGCCACCCGGTCAGCAAGGCGCCTTGCCACATCCAACTTTGACATACGCGGCCAGGTGTCCGCGCCTTCTTGCGAGATGAGGGTGACCAGATTTTCGCGACCGCCCATAATCTCGGTCTCTGGGCGCACGTCGTTCGCCAGGATCCAGTCGCAGCCTTTACGCTCCCGCTTGGCAGTGGCGTGCTCCAAGACATCGTGAGTTTCAGCCGCGAAGCCTACGACCAAGCGCGGGCGTGTCTCGCCAGGGGCAGACAGCGTCGCCAATATATCTGGATTTTCGCCAAAGGACAGTTCAGGCGTACCGTCCGCCGTTTTCTTTAACTTTCGGTCCCCGGCACCAACGACGTGCCAATCCGCCACAGCCGCCGCGCAAATCGCGACATCTACTGGCAGCGCTGCCTCGGCCGCAGCCAACATGTCGCGTGCGGTTTCCACTTCGATAATCTCTACACCCTGAGGCCGGGCCGCCGTGGCTGGACCTGTGACAAAGGTCACATGCGCCCCAAGTGCCGCCAAAGCCTGGGCAATCGCGGTTCCTTGCGCGCCGGAGGATCGGTTCGCGATGTAGCGCACGGGATCAATTGGTTCATGCGTCGGACCTGAGGTCACAAGCACTTTCTTGCCTGTAAGCGGTCCCTGCCCCAGCGCTTGCCCGACGGCATCGACGATTTCGAGCGGCTCTGACATGCGGCCCGGCCCGTATTCGCCGCACGCCATGTCGCCCGCGTTGGGTCCAACCGCTTGAACGCCGTCCTCGGTCAACGTATTCAGATTGCGCTGTGTCGCAGGATGTTCCCACATCCGCACATTCATCGCTGGCGCGATCAGTACCGGCGTGTCGGTCGCCAACAGCAGGGTCGAGGCCAAGTCCCCCGCCAGTCCTTGGGCCATCTTCGCCATCAGATCCGCCGTAGCGGGGGCCACAACGATCAAATCTGCGACCCGGCTGAGTTGGATATGACCCATCTCGGCCTCATCGGTGAGGTCAAAGAGGTCGCGGTAGACCCGCTCGCCCGCAAGGGCAGACACCGACAGGGGCGTGACAAACTCTTCCGCGGCGCGGGTCAAAACAGGCGTCACCGCTGCACCCCGTTCGCGCAGTCGCCGGATCAGATCCAGCGACTTATAGGCCGCAATTCCGCCGCCGATGATCAGAAGGATCCGTTTGCCCTGCAACATGGGCGGCACACTAGGCGGTGACGGCGGCAATGCCAAGTCAACGAAATGCCGCGCAGGGGTCGGGCCGGTCCACCGCTGCGGCGTCCAGTACGCTGTCGAACGCGCCCGAGATCTGCCCCGCTTCGGACTGGCCCAAAGTGAAGACGCTCAGCCCTGGGCGCACCGTGGCCAGATAGGCCGGAACCCCCCAATCGCTACGCGCGTGACCGTTGCCGGTGATCAGGATCACGGGCGCGCCATACGTGCCCAGCGCATCCAGCACCACGCGCGCAAAATGCGCGTCGCGCAGCCGTTGCGCCTCGACCATGCCAGACATCATATCGCGCGGCATCGCTTCGCAATGAGCCAAAAACTGCGCCTCTTCGCGCGTCTTTTGTTCGTCCTCCGGCAACGGCTGCGTCAGCCCAAAGGCCGCCGCGTTGCCCCCAAACTGCGAAGCCGCACCGGATGCAAATGCCGCACGCACCACGTCGCGCGGCAAGGCGGCGCCAACAATGCGTGCGCTTGCCGAGATCACAGCGCGATAGTCTTCGATATTGCTCCACTCCGCCTGGGACAAGGCACTGATGTCAGACGTGATTGCATCAGCTTCGGCAGGCGACAGCATCTCAAATACCACGGCCTTCGGGGACAGTGCGTTGATATAGACCGTTTGCGTGTCGTGATGCGCCGGGTTGTCGTGAATTTCGCCCAAGATCACGACATCTGCCGTCCGGGCCGCGTCGGGCACGTCTGCAAATGCAAAGGGCGCAGCCAGGATGGCCACGCCCGCAATCAGGGATCTCAACCACGTCATACGAGGAAGTTGTGCACCTCGCGGCTTTGGTTTTCCAGCGCTTTGCGCATCTTTTGGAAGGCCGCGGCCTCAAGCTGGCGCACGCGCTCTTTCGACAGGTTCAACTCGTCGCCTAAGCTTTCCAAAGTGCGCGGATCTTCCCGCAGCTTGCGCTCGCGCACAATAAACCGCTCGCGCTCGTTCAGACCGTTCAGCGCCAGCAGCAACCATTCGCGCAGTTGTGCGGTATCAAGATCATTTTCGACGCTTTCAGAGGCTTGCTCCCCTTCGTCTTCCAGCGCGTCGATCCACTCGCGCCCTTCATCCTCGACGGACTGCGTCGCGTTCAGCGAAAAGTCAGACCCCGAGAGGCGCCCTTCCATCATCTCAACATCATGGAGCGGCACGCCCAAATCGTCGGCAATCATCTGATGCAGCGTATGACGCTCCAGCACTTCACCTTGCGCTGCCGCCTCACGCTCCAGCCGGGCTTGCACACGGCGCATGTTGAAAAAGAGCGATTTTTGCGACGAGGTGGACCCGGTGCGGACCATCGACCAGTTCCGCATCACATAATCCTGGATCGACGCTTTGATCCACCACACCGCATAGGTCGAAAAGCGAACGCCGCGGTCGGGATCAAACTTGTCGGCGGCTTTCATCAGCCCCAATCCAGCCTCTTGGATCAGGTCGTTCATCGGCGCGCCGTAGCGCTTGAACTTCGCCGCCATCGAGATGGCCAGACGCATATAGGCCGTGATCAGGCGATGCAGGGCCTGTTCGTCACGTTCATCACGCCAGGCATAGGCAAGTCTTAGTTCCGTTTCCGCATCCAGCAATTCTGCTTTCATTGCGACGCGCGACAAGCTCATGTCGCGCCCAGTATCGAGCGCCATAAGTCAGATCTCCCTGATCTATCTTTGTCCTCTGCGTGCCTTGCCCCACGCGATTGATCTGTATACGCACCGATGACACGGTTGGTTCACCAAAAAGGTGTAAAAAGTGTTGCCAGATTTGACAGTCGTGCTAGGTGGCGCAGCTTCTGGGAAGTCCGCCTTTGCGGAATCTTTGACTGTTTCCAGCGGTTTAGAACCTGTTTACCTCGCGACGGGACGCGCATTTGACGCCGA
>CAWUIP010000028.1:0-29652 GCA_963922415.1 uncultured Aliishimia sp.
GCCGTGTTCCAATAGGCGGCGTTGGGCGCGCCAAAGGTGGTTTCAAACTGCCCCCATTCCAGGTCCATCTCTTCAGCAATCAGCGCCGCTTGAGAGGAAACGACGCCTTGACCCTTATCCGCATGGGGCGTCACGAGTGTGATCGAGTCGCCACTGATTTTAACCCAGGCATTGAACGTCGCCTCGCCCGCCTGCAGCTCGTCTTTGAGCGGATTATCATAGGGGCTGCGCACTGCGTAGACTCCGAATGCAACGCCACCAGCGATAGCTGCAGAGCCAATGAGAAACGTGCGGCGGGCAATTTTTCCAAGCTTACTCATGGCTTTATGCCTCCCGTAGAGTTTTAGCGGCCGTCTTCACAGCGGCGCGAATGCGTGGATAAGTGCCGCAGCGGCAGAGGTTGGCGGACATCGCGGCATCAATGTCTTCGTCCGTGGGATCCCCGTTGAACTGCAAAAAAGACGCCGCCGCCATGATCTGACCGGCCTGGCAATATCCGCACTGTGCAACTTGGTGTTCGATCCAAGCGGCTTGGACCGCATGCAGCGCTTCTGGCGTTCCCAGACCTTCGATTGTCGTGACCTCTTGGCCGTCGACATCGCCAACGGCGGTCTGACAAGACCGCACAGCAACGCCGTCGATATGAACGGTGCACGCGCCGCATTGCGCGACGCCACATCCGTATTTGACACCTGTGATATTCAGCTCGTCCCGCAGCGCCCAAAGCAGGGGCATATCGGGTTCGATTTGACCAAGATCATGCTCGGTCCCGTTGACAGTCAGTTTCATGCACATGGCTCCTAAGTCGCGGGATTGAGGTCGTCTGATGTAGCTTAACATCCGGACACTACATTGCGACTTGCAATCGGTGCCAAAATCATGGCTATATACGCCAGTCGTTTTGTTTGATGTTCACGAGTTGCCGATTTTCGGTAGGAGGTTTTTGGTATGAGTCTAACAAACAAGTACAATATTGATGAGTCGATCCGCTTCGTGCAGGAACACTTTGGGGTCGACCCACAACGCGGTATCCGTCTTGCCGGCCTTCCCAGCGATTTCATGACCCTCGGCGCGCGCCCCGTAAGCGCGGAAGAGTACTACACGCTTTGGGACGTGATGGAGGAAGAGCTGCCTGGCCAACTGTTTGCACGAGAAATGGCGCAGAAGGTTGTCGAAATCGGCTTTGATAGCTCGGTCCATTCCTTTTATTCCAGTCCCACAGTCTTGGTGGGGCTGCAGCGTAAAGCGCTTTTCAAACCACTGCTGATGCCGCTGCGCATGGTGGTGAGCGAATACGACAAGCATGTTGTCGCGAGCTTTGGGACTACACTGCCGGGTCGCCCGCTGCCGCGCCTTTTGGGGTGGTTCAACCTGTTTTACTTTGTGATGGCCATTCGCCATGCAACGGGTCGTCCTGTTTCACCTGTTGCGGTCGAAGCTGAACGGGAGTTACCCGGATGGAACCCGTCGGATCCCTTCTTTGGTGGCCCAGTTCTTGAGGGCACGGGGTATAGGTTCGTACTAACGGCCGAAGACGCCAGTTTGCCACTGATTACCCGTAATGACCTGTTGTGGGAGCAGATTAAGCGCGATTTGGATGCGCGATTTGAAACAAACATCCGGTCGCGGTCTACGGCGGCACGCGTTCGGCATGCATTGGTTGAAGGCCTGCCCGGCGGGCAGGTCACCGCAGATCAGGTGGCCCGGTCACTGGCGTTGTCCAAACGTAGTTTGCAGCGACGGCTGGCGGAAGAGGGCTTTAGCTTTAAAGACATGCTGGAGGACACGCGGCGTGCTATGGCGCTCAATTACCTGTCGAATACAGATATGAGTGTTCAAGAGATCGCCTATCTTCTTGGGTTCCGCGACCCAAGTTCGTTTTTCCGCGCCTTCCGGTCGTGGACCGGCACAACGCCGCAAGCCATCCGTACGGAAGCGATCAAACGTGCTGGCTAGGAGCCTTTGGTGCATCTAGCAGAGGCTTCAAACGCGGCAGCGATGGTGGGCATCGGGTTGGCCGGTGCGGTGTTGGCTGCATTGCTCGGGCTGCCCATGCCGTTTTTGATTGGTGCGCTCAGCAGTGTCGGCGCGTATAGCGCTTGGCGCACGCAGGTGGGCCGCCCGGCTGCGACGTTTCCAACGTCTTTGCGGATGTTGTTTGTCGCAGTCATCGGCGTGATGATCGGCGCAAGTTTTACGGCTGATTTGCTGGCGCGTCTGCCGCAAGTCTGGCCGTCGTTGCTGGCGATGGTCGCCTTTGTTGTCGTCGCATTGCTGATGGGATTTGCCCTCTTTCGGCACGTCGGGGGTTTTGATCGCCCCACCAGTTTCTACTGCGCGATGCCCGGTGGCCTTATCGAAGCCGTCTCGCTGGGAGAGGCGGCGGGCGGTGATGTGAAACGGCTGACGCTGCAGCACTTTGCCCGGGTGGTGATGGTCGTCGTTTTGGTCCCGCTTTTGTACCTCTATTGGTCGGGCGAGGCAGTGGGCAGCGCGGGCGGACAGAGCTTTGAGGCCGGTCCTTGGGGCGCGCTGGACGTGGTCGAATTGTTGGTTTTGGCCGCGGCTGGGATCTGGCTCGGTCCAAAACTGCGCCTGCCTGCAGCGCATCTCGTGGGACCGCTTCTGTTAAGTGCGGGGCTGCATGCGGCTGGTCTTCTTAGCGTGTCGAGCCCGGCATGGCTTTTGGCGACGGCGCAACTGATTGTTGGGACGGGCTTGGGCACCAGTTTTGCAGGCGCGCAACTGTCCGATTTGGGGCGCGCGTTCGCGCTGGCTTTGGCCTATGTTGGGGCGGTTTTGGCGATGGGGTACGGCTTTGCGCTTGTGCTTTTGCAGATCACGCCCTTCGATTTTGACACGCTCTTTGTCAGTTTTGCGCCTGGCGGCGTGACGGAGATGGGGCTAATCGCGCTCAGCCTCGGAATATCGCCTGTGATTGTCACAGTACACCACGTCTTTCGCATTGGCCTCACCGTAGCGATTGCGGCGCTAACCGTTGGCCGGGTGTAGGACAGGGCGCAGACCTGTGATATCGCAGGATGGAAATTGCACGATAGGACATACGCAATGACAAACGAGAGCCAGATCTTTCCTGCGATCGCGGCGGTGTTGAGCATCATTGCCGGGGCCGCCGATGCCCAGTCGTTACGCTACAATCCCGGCGATGTGGTGTCCAAAGCGCTCAGCGGAAAGTCAGTCATTGGGCAGCTGTCGGACGGCAGTTCCTATTGCGAGTACCACGATCCCAACAGCGGAATCTTTGGCCGCGATTATGAGGTTTATGCAGGCAACTGGGAAATGCGCGGCGATGCGATCTGCTATACCTATCCCAGTGAAGGCACGACCTGCCAATTTGCGTTGATTGAAGGCAACCGGATCACCCTGCGTTATTCCGATGCGAGCATCGCGTCGCGCGGGACAATCGTTCCTGGGAATGTCTGCAGCTAACGTCTGCCGTCAAAGGCCTTAATCGACACGCCATCAGCCTCAAGCGCGGCCCGGACCGAGGCTGCGATCTCGAGCGCCTCAGCCGTGTCGCCATGCATGCAGATCGTGTCGATCTGCGCGGGGATCGACGCGCCGCTTTCGGTGATGATCGCGCCTTCGCGCACCATCCGCGCGATACGGGGTCCGGCCAACTCCGCATCGTGGATGACCGCGCCGGGCTTGGAACGGTCCACGAGCGTTGCGTCATCGTTATAGGCGCGATCCGCAAAGATTTCTCCGGCCCAGGCGCATCCCAACTTCTGAACCGCCTCCTGCTGCGCGGTGCAGGCCAGGACCATAACGATCAGATCGGGGGCGACGGACAGCGCGGCCTCATAGCAAGCAGTGGCCATATCGACGTCTTCGGAGGTCATATTGCCAAGCGCGCCGTGCAATTTGAGGTGCCGCACCTCGTGCCCAAACGCGCGGGCCATCCCGACATGGGCGGCCACTTGGTAGCGGACCATGTTTTGCAACGTGCCTTTGGGCAGGTGCATCCGAAACCGACCAAACCCTGCGATATCTGCAAAGCCGGGATGCGCGCCAATGCCCACGCCGTTCTCAGCAGCCAAAGCGAAGGTCTTCTCCATCACATCGGGGTCGCCCGCATGGCCGCCGCACGCGATATTGGCCGAGGTGATGATCTTCAACAGGGCCGCATCGTTGCCCATTTTCCAAAGCCCAAAGCTCTCGCCCATATCGGCGTTCAAATCGACAGAGGTCATCTAGTGGGCTCCTTCAAACGGGTCAGCGAGGGCGTCTGTGACGCCGCTGGTCAAGGTGTAGCTTGCCAAATCCGCGATGTCAGCAGGGTCGCGCAGTCGCGGGCGCACGCGGGCTGAAAGTCCGGCCCAGTCGGAGCGCGCCTGTTTTTCAATGGCGCGGGCCGCGTCGAGGCTGACGACCTCAAAACGGACCTCTGCCCCTAAGGGGGCCTGGGCCACGCGGGGCAGGTCACTTGGCAAGACAGTGGCCAGGCGTGGGTAGCCGCCGGTGGTTTGGCTTTCGCACATCAACACATAGGGCGCGCCGTCGCCGGTCACCTGGATATCGCCGGGCGCGATGATCTCGGACACGACGGTCAGACCGCCCTCGGCGGCAAAGCCTTCGCCTTCGGGATTGAAGCGGATGCCCTGGCGGTTGGCCCGCGCGTCACGTTTGAACTGCGTTTTTACGAAACGGTCGAGGGCAGCCTCACCAAAGAGGTGCGTTTGATGCGTGCGCACAAGGCGGACCGGGCCACCGCCGAACCGAGGGCTGGGCTCCAGAATGTGATCGACGTTCGTGCCGCTGTCTGGGAGAAGGGCAATCTTCATCCCGGGCTCCAGGCGTGGGCCGAGACCTGCCGCCAGGTGCGATGAGGGGCTGCCCATCACCTCCGGCAGGTCCAACGCGCCGCCGAGATGTAAATATCCGACGACGCCCCGCGTCACACCGCCGATGCGCAGGTCTGACCCCGCGGGCAGCAAATGGCTCGCATTCCAGGCCAAGGGCGTGCCGTCGCAGGTTGCGGTCATATCTCCGCCGGTTAAGGCAATGCGGGTTGCGTGCGTCACTTCAAAGCGCCCGCCCAGGCCAACCATTTCAATGGCCGCTTGAACGGGTCTGCCCAGCAAAGCCGCACCTTCATAAAGGGCTAAGCGATCCAGTGCGCCGCCGCGTGTGAGTCCCATCGCAATAGTGCCTGTCCGACCCAGATCCTGGATCGACACAGCGGGTCCAACTTCGTGCAGGATCAAATGGGCTGCCATGTCGCGCCTCCCAGACTGTCGCCCTGCTCCAGCTCGGCCAACTCGTTCTCGTTAAGCGGGCTGAACTGGATCTCGTCCCCCGGTGACAAAACAACGGGCTGAGCGCGGTCGGGATCAAAGGTCCGAAACGCGGTTTGCCCGATGTGACGCCAACCGGTGGGCATGGTCGCGGTGAAGATCACAAATTGCCGGATCGCGATGACCAGCGCGCCCGCGGGCACCGAAGGTGTCAGTTCCGCCTGGCGGGGCAAGTTCCACATCGGGTCCAAAAGGCCCAAATAGGGTTGGCCCGGCGCATAGCCAATCGTGATCACGCGCGTCCGTGACGCTGCCAGCGCCGCTTTCGCCTCCGCCTCTGTCACACCGGCGGCCTGCGCGGCCTCGCCCAGTTGCGGCGCGCGTTCGGTCCCAAAGCACATTGGTAGGGTCCAAAGCTTGCGGCCCGGTGGCGGGGCAGCGGCCAGCCAGTCGCGGGTGCCCAAAAGCGTGATCAGCCGGGCGCGGATGTCTTCGAACTCTGTGGTGGTCAGGTCCACGGCGACAAAGCACGACACAAGCGTTGATGACGTTTCGGTCACATCCTCCCACGCGGCGACCTCCACAGCCACGCGAAACGCGATGGCGGCCCAATTCGCGGCCTCCCCCATTGTGTCCGAAAAGGAAACAATGACGCCTGACAAGCCCACATTGGCGATTTTGGGAAACGTGTCGGCCATCGCTAGAACACGACCCCCGTATCCTTGGCAATCGCCTCTTTGTATAGCGTCTGCAGCCGGGTCATCACGGGGCGGGTGCCGTCGCCAATGGCCTTGCCATCAATGCTGGCCACAGGGGTCTGCGCGCCGAATGTGCCAGTCAGGAACGCCTCATCCGCTGAATACGCCTCGTAAAGCGAGAAGTTCTTTTCATAGACCGGGATGCCGTCGGCGCGCGCCAGTTCGATGACTTTCGCGCGGGTGACCCCGTTCATGCAGTAATCGCCCGTCGAGGTCCAAACCTCGCCTTTGCGGACGATGAAGAAGTTGCAGGCATTGGTCGTGTTCACAAAGCCATGCGGGTCAAGCATCAGTGCCTCATCCGCCCCGGCGGCCTCCGCCTGCAAGCACGCGATGACACAGTTCAGCTTTGAGTGACTGTTGAATTTGGCATCCTGCGCGTGCGGCAAGCCCCGCACCTGTGGCACCGATGCCAGGCGGATCCCTTTCTGATGGAGGTCAGCGGCGGGCGTGGAATGCTCCATTATGATCACCAGCGTCGGGCCCGAGCGGCTGAGCGAAGGGTGTTGAAACGGCTTGGCCTTCACCCCGCGCGTCAGCATCAACCGGCAATGGGCGTTGTCGGTCATGCCGTTGGCGTCTGCCGTCTGGGTCAACGCCGCCAGAATGCCTGCGCGGTCCAGGCCAGGGTCCAGCGAAACCGCAAAGCAGCTGTCAAAGAACCGGTCCATGTGGTCGTCGAAGAATGCCCATTTTCCGTTGTAAAGACGCATACCTTCCCACATGCCGTCGCCCAATAGAAAGCCGCTGTCATAGACCGACACCATCGCCGCGTCCCGGTGTTTGAGCGCACCGTTCACATAGATCAGGATGTCGCGATTGCGCGCATCGTCTTCGGCGTCATGCGTCGTGCCCATCAATACCCCCGCGTCGGGTCAACGATGTTGGTCAAAGCCTCACCTGCCAGATAGCGGCCCAGATTGGCCGCAAAGCGGGTGACAGAGGCGTCTTCCCAGCCCTGATAGACGCCCGAAGAGTGGGGCGAGATCAGCAAGTTCGGCGTGTTCCAGATGGGATCATCTTGCGGCAGAGGCTCAGTCGCAAACACATCCATAGCTGCGCCCCGCAGACGTTGCGATGTGAGGGCTGCGATCAAGGCAGGCTCCATCACCACGCCGCCGCGTGCGACATTGGCCAGAACCGCGTCCGCCTTCATCAGGGCGAAGGCGCTGTCATCCACCAGGCCCAATGTCGAGGGCAGGCGCGGCGTGCAAATCGCGATGTAGTCTGCGCGCGGCCAAAGCTGCGCCAGCCGGTCGGGTTGGTGCACCTCGTCGCAGTTGGGCGTGGACCGGCCCGACGCGCGCGTCCCGATCACGGACATACCAAACGCCTTGGCCTTTGCGGCGAGCGCTTGGCCTGTCTGCCCGAGACCCACGATCAACAGCGTCGCGCCCGTCAGCGGGATCATCATCCGGTCTTTGTCCCAATGGCGGTCCGCCTTGTCGCGGACTAGTCCCGGCACATCCATATTAAAGTACAAAAACGCGCCCAATATGTATTCGGCCATCACGTCAGCGGCGACGCCGGCAGAGTTGGTGACGGTGACCTCGTTGGTGTCCCACGGCGTGATGTGATCCGTGCCCGAGCCGCCGACCGAGATCCATTTAAGCGACGACGACAGGACCGCGTCCCGGGGGTAGGGCGCGTCTGAGGTGATGTTGACGGTGAACATCACATCGGGGGCAAAACGCTCTAGGGTTACCGGCAGTTCCGAGTTCTTGGTGCAGGTTTCGATCTGCACGTCTGGAAAAGCCTCTGTCAGCTTGGCCACATGGCGCTCTGGGGCGTGGGTGTGAATCAGAAGTCGCGTCATGTGGGGATGGGAGGCTTCGCGCACGGGCTTGTCAATCGGTCCGCAGCCAACCGTCGGCCCAGGCGACCTGCGTAACCCCAGCCAGACGCGTCAATCGCTGCACTTCGCCCTCAAAGGCGGCGCGGCGCGCTTTGCCCCAGCGCACCCCTGGTTCGGGCCAGACCGCCGTGACACGCAGCACGTCTGCGTCGCGATGCGCCTTCATATCGACGCGGCCCACCAGCCGGTCGCCTTCCAAGATCGGAAAGACGTAGTATCCAAACTGGCGCTTTGCCTCGGGCACAAAAATCTCGATTGTGTAGTCAAAGCCAAAAAGCCGCCGGGCGCGGTTGCGGTCGCGCAGCGCCGGATCAAAGGGGCTGAGGACGCGCAGGCGGGCCGGTGCAGGCCGTTCAAGCGCGGGATCCTTCAAGATGTCGGGCCGGGCGAACACTTTGCGCGGCTTGCCGTCCACTTGGCCGACCGTGATCTCGATAATCTCGCCGCGCGCCAGCGCGTCCGTGCACCAGCCCTTGGTTTCCTGCGGCGTTGCGTGGCGCCAAAAGGCCGCCAACTCGCCCGAGGTCGCAAAGCCCAACCGGTCAAGCGCTTGCTGGCAGCACCAGTTAATTGTCTCCGCCTCGGAGGGCACGTCGTTGCGGGCGTGGGTGTCGATCACGCGCTCGGTCAGGTCGTAGAACTTGCGAAACCCGACGCGTTTGGTGACGGTGAGCGCGCCTGACATCCAAAGGTACTCCAGCGCGGTTTTCGACGGATGCCAATCCCACCAGCCGCCAGAGCCTTTCTTCTCTTCCGTACCAACGTCGGATGAACAGCAGGGCCCGTTGTCGCGGATGTGCCGTAGGACGGTGTCGAATTGCCCTTCAAACCCGTCGCGGCGCCAATTGCGCCAGCGCTTGATCAGGGCTTCGGCATCGCGTTGCATCCGCATCCGCCACCACGGGTAGAACGCCATGGGCACGACGCTCGCGTCATGGGTCCAATGCTCGAAAAGGGCGCGGTCTTTTTCGTAGAGCGTCCGCAGCATCTTGGGGCGGTAGCGCGGGCGGCGCGCGAAAAGGATCAGGTCATGTGCGCGGGCCATGGTGTTGATGCTGTCCAACTGGACAAAGCCCAGCCGCGTGATCAGGTCTAAGAGAGCCGTGCCGTGCGCATCGCCCTGCGGGGTATCCCACAAAGCGTGTCGATCCAGGAAAATCGCCCGTGCCGCCGCGTTGTCCAGATGCGGCAGGCTCACCGCCGGTGGCGGCGCAGTGTCTCGCCAAAGCTGATCTTGGGCGACAGGGTCAGGGTTTGAACCTCGCCGCTCGCGTCGTCGCCGGTCCGTTCCAGGATCATCCGGGCGGCCGCCTCACCGATTTCGCGACGACAGGCATCCATCGTGGCAAGCTGCATGGGCAACCCTTGCAACAGCTCGACACCGTTGAAGCCAGCAAGTCCGATCTGACCCGGGATATCGACGCCTTGTTCGATCAACCACAAAAGCCCGCCAGCGCCGATGAGGTCATTGGAATAATAGAGAAAATCCAAATCAGGCGAGCGTTCCAGCATCGCCTGGGTCATCTCGCGCCCTTTGGCCAAAGCCGATCCGCCAGAGTAGAAGTCGCGATCTTCGATCTCGATCCCGGCCTTGGCGAGCGCTTCGGTAAAGCCTTCGAACCGTTTGCGGGCGCGGTGATCCAAAGGCATCTTGGTGCCCATAAAGCCGATGTGCTCATAGCCTTCGCGAATGATCGCCTTCGCCATTTCCTCGCCCGCGCGCCGGTGCGAAATGCCGACCATGCTGTCCACGGGCCGACCATCGGTATCCATGATCTCGACCACTGGCGTTCCGGCACCTGCGAGCATTGCGCGCACACTGTCAGAGTGTTCAAGCCCCGCAATAATGACACCCGATGGCCGCCACGAGAGCATCTCGTAAAGAACCTGTTCTTCTTTTGCAGGCTGATAATCAGTCACGCCAACCACGGGTTGAAGAGGGCTTTCGGCGAAGACGTCATTGATGCCTGCCAAAACCTCTGGGAAGACCATGTTCGAGAATGACGGGATGACCACTGCGACCAGATTGACCCGCTGCGACGCCAGAGCGCCGGCGATCTTGTTTGGCACGTAGCCAAGGTCCTTCGCGGCATCGAGCACTTTCTGACGGGTTGCTTGGCTGACGTCACCGCGATTGCGTAGCACACGGCTCACCGTCATTTCTGATACGCCAGACGCCGCGGAAACATCACGAAGCGTCAGTGGGCGAGGAGGGCGGTCTGGCAAAGCTCACCTTTTTACTTTTTCAGCAGGTTACATGAGCCGAGTGGCGGGTTTCAACCCGTTGACCCGCGGATTATCCGCATGCGTGCGACGCGCTTCAGAGTTGATGCATGAAATGGCGTTTTCCCTCTGCAATTCGCGGCAAAGCGTGATCTTATAGCGCCATGACAGAGCGCGACGCATCGCAGAACCCACCACAGACGGACGCACAGCGGTTCTCGGGCCGTTGGTGTGTGGCAGCGTTCTGCGAAATTGTGGATGTCACGCAACCGGATGACAAAACACGGTCATTTGTCGTGTCCAACCGTGCGAGTGGGCGCCACTTCATGGCGAATTCTGAAACGGTGCAGCTGTTGGATGGGATCCGTGTAAGGGGCAGTTTAGCAGGCGCGGTGGAACAAGCCGGTTTGACGCCTCAAACGGCTGGCCCGACTATTGAGCGGTTGATCCAGTATGGCCTGATCGTCCAGCCTGGGAGCACGCATGCGCAGGCGCCTGCCACAAAGACCCCATGGGATGCGCGGCTTTTGATGACGCGCTGGGATCTTGTGGACATTTCCGGCATCGTCGCGCGGCTGCGCTGGGTTGGCCGGTTCGCGTACGGGCCGCTTGGATATGCGCTCTGGCTGGTGGCGATGGGCGCTATGATCTTCGCGCTGTTGGACAATCCCGAAAAGCTCCGATTGAGCCTTTTGAACTTTTGGCAAGCCGACGCGCTGCATTGGGTTACCTTTGCGGGGCTCTACGTGGCCTTAAAGGCCGTGCACGAGTTGGGCCACGCGTTCGCGTATAAAGAAATGCTGCGCCAAGAGGGATTTGACCCCGGGCCGATCCGCGCAGGTATCAGTCTGTTTGCACTAACGCCGTTTCCGTTCACGGATGTCAGCGCCGCGTGGCAGTTGCGAGCGCGGTGGCGCAAGATGATGATTGGCGCGGGCGGGATTTACTTTGAGACCTGGGCGATGGCGGCGATCACTCTGATCTGGGCCAACACGCAATCGGGGCTTTTGCAAACCGCCGCGCTGCAGGTTGCTGTGGTATCGGGTGTCTTGGCTTTGGCTTTCAACTTGAACCCGGCTGTCAAGCTCGACGGTTACTTCATCCTCACTGACTATCTGGGGCGCTATAACTTGATGCAGCGCGCCAGTAACGCCGCGCGCACGTGGGTGGCAAACCGGTTGGGCGCTGCGTTGCCGCGCGTGGACACCATCGACTTGAGCTATTGGGTGGTCTCCTATGCGTATCGGTGGACAATTTTCGCAGGGATCTTCTGGGTCGCCTACCAAGTCGATGCGCGGCTGGCTCCGGTCGTGTTGACGCTGATCCTTTTGGCGCTTGTTTTGCGGCCGGCTTGGGCCACAGTCCGGAGCTTGCGCGGGCAAGGGATCCGCTCTTGGCGTGTCGTGCTTTTTGGCACTGTGACCCTGGCACTTGTTGCGGCCGTGTTCGTGCCATTTGAGGATCGGTTGTTGATGCATGGGCACTTGGAACGGTTCGAAACCCGGTTCGTGACTGTGTCGGAACCCGCAAAGGTCTCTGTGTCGTCTGCTGGTATTATGCTGCACAGCCCGGAACTTGATACGCGCTTGGCTGACCTATCCTTGCAAATCATCATGCTCGAGAACCTGGAACGCGCGCAGTTTTTGCGTGCTGCAGAACAGGCACGCCTGCGCGCGGACCGACACGCGCAGGTCGAGGCGCTTGCAAAGCTAGAGGCTCGCAAAGCCAGGTTGGACTATGCGGAGGCGGGTGGTATTTGGACCGACTTTGGCGCAGAAAACCGAGCGGGAGTTTGGGTTGCGCAAAGCACAGGGCGGATCGGTGCCGTGTCGTCGCCAGCACCGGTCAGCGTCAGGCTACGCTTAAATCAAAATGGTGTCGCACGATCGGATGATCTCGCACCGGGCGCACGGATCACGCTGCGTTCGGTGGCGGACCCCAGTTGCGCGGGCGACGCGTATTTGTCGCCCGATACGGCCCAGTTTGTGGCAGAGGCCTCGCAAATATCGCTGAAGGCGCATTTGATAGAGCCAACACCAACTTGTATTGGCGACCTACCTCATGGTGCAGCATTGCGCGCGCGTTTGCCTGTTCCGCCATCCTCGCTAGCCAGACGCGCCGGTCTTCTGGTATCGCGATTGCTACAGGACCGGTTAGACCTTAATCCCAGCCAGTAGGAAAAAAAATGGTTCAACGCAGAGCGATTGATCGGGCAGATGCAGCGCTTCAACCAGATCGGTTGCCGACGCTCTACAAGGCGCTCATCCCGCTGACAGCAGAGCGGCACGGCCAGTACTATTTATCTGACAGCCGTAGCTTTTCATTTGCGGGCATGGTCAACGCACTTCCGTTGACCGGGGACGAATTTCCGTCGGCTTTGCGGTCCTATCCAATTGTGTTCACGCAAGGCACGGCTCCGCAACCGATGGCCCTGTTGGGAGCCACTTCCGGCCAGAACGATTTTGTGGATGCGGATGGCGCTTGGTCCGATGGCGCGTATATCCCTGCATATGTGCGGCGTTACCCATTTGCGTATGTGCGGGAGTCGCAAAGCTCAGACAGGAACATACTGTGTGCGGACCTTTCATCGATCCAATTTGAAACGCAAGGCGCGCCGGATCGCGCCTTGTTTCATGATGGCAAGCCCGGGCCCGTCATCGACCGCGTGATGGACTACTGCAACCGTTATGAACAGTCTGTGCAGCGCACCAAAGCCTTGGTGGATGAAGCGCTTTCGCTGGACTTGATTGAGCCGTCAACTGTGACGATCAGCCGGAACGGAAAGTCGATCAAGGTCGAGGGATTCCAGATGATCTCGGAAGAGAAGCTGCGCAAACTGCCGGATGACACGTTAGCTGGGCTCGCGCGGCGCGGCGTCTTGGCGCTCTACACGGCGCATCATCTGTCTTTGTCGAACTTTTCCAGTCTAGGCGGCACGAGCTGATGCGGGTTTGGTTGGCCGTTGGGGCGCTGTTGCTTTGGTCGACTGTCGTTGGTGCCCAGTCCGTCACAGCCGTTCTTGAGCCAGAAAAGCTTGTGGCGCTGAAACCATCGGTGCCTGGGCGGGTGTCTGCACTTTTGGTCGAAGAAGGCGACCAAGTGCTGGCCTTTGACACGTTGGCGCGACTGGACCCCGGCGTTCAAGCCGCCCGGGTCGCACTTTCTGAAACGGCCGCCGCGGCCGAAGGCGAGATTGTTCGGTCTAAGATTGTGGTGGCGCAGGCCAAGGCGCGGCTGGAGCGGTTGCAGACGGCTCAGAAAAAGGGCGCGGCGCAGTCTTGGGAGGTGCGTCAGGCGGAACTGACCCTAGCGCTGGCCGAAGCGGACGTGGTCATTGCCGAAGAAAAAGTGCGCCAGTCCGCCGCGCAACTCGCGTTGGAGCGGCAAGCGCTTGCGCAATTTACGCTCTCAGCGCCATTTGCGGGCGTCATATTGGATGTGTTTGCCGAGCCTGGCGAAATTGTTGGCCCTGACCAACCGATCCTAGAGATTGGCAGCCTCGACGCGCTCAAAGCGACCGCGTTCATGCCGCAAGACTGGGCGTTGCGGTTGTCTGTCGGCCAGAGATTGGAAGCGCAGGTGCCGTCTGACCCTGGTGCCAAGATCACTGTCGAAGTCGTTGCGGTGGATCCGCGCTTGGACCCTGCATCGCGCAGTGTCCGGGTGACGTTGCGCGTGCAAGAGGCTGAAGGGGCCGTACGCCCTGGCGTCGCGATTGCGCTTGGAGCGCCGTAACGTGAATGCTCCCAAGTCACCTCCGGACAACGCGCGCGACCTCCACGCGGCGCTTGTGGCGTGTTTAGATGAGACGACGTCGTCCCCCACATTGCCAAAGCGCGTTGTTGAATTCACAGCCGCTCTCACGGGTGCGTCAACCGTGTCCCTTTGGAAACGTGCGCCCGGCGGGACATGGACTGTCGTTGCAAGCGTCGGCGCTGTTCCAGAAGCGCACGCTGTTTTTGACGCTGAAGCTGCATTGGCGGCGACGGAGTCGCGTGCGGCGTTTAGCGGATCCTTCCTCGCCGCTGAGATACTTGTGCCAGAGACACCTTTGTTACTCCTGATCGGGTTGCCGAGCCCAAACCGACCTGCCCTGGCGCTGGCTTACGAGCGCGTGACGTTCTTGGCGCATTTGACGCAGGCGAAATTTGGTAAGCACCAGTCCAGTCCTTTCACAGAACTGAGTGAGGCTATTGGCCAAGTCGCGCAGGCGCCAGGCGTTGCAACGCAAGCTGTTGCCGATGCTTTAGCAGGGGCGACACGTGCGGATTACGTTTCGGTCGGGCTATGGAACGGACGCCGTATTGATGCGGTTTCCTTGTCAGGGCAGGCAGGTCTGACGAAACGCAGCGCGGAATTAGATGTTGCGCGTAAAGCCTTGGCTGACATCGCCCGCACGATGCGCCGTGATCCCGAAAGTCTGTTTGTTTCGTCTGTCAGGGGTGACCAAGACTTAGTTGTTTGGGCGCCTGGTGGGCAAAATACGACAATCCCCTTCGCCCTTGCAGCCCACGAATACGCGCAATCACGGGGTCCGCGCCGTGGCCCACGCCATCTGGTCGGCCGCGCGATGCGTTGGGGTCTTGTGTTGGCCGCGGTCGTAGCCCTTGGCGCGCTTCCGATCCCGGATAACGCCAAAATCTCCGCCACCGTTGCTGCTGTTGAAACGCGGGTGGTGACTGCCCCGGATACAGCCGTTCTGGCCCGCGTTCTTGTGGCCGAGGGCGCGACCGTTGTCGAAGGACAGCCCCTTTTGGAGTTGAACGCCGAGGAGCCGCAACTCAATCTGTTGCGTGTGCAAGCAGAGCGCGCCGCCGCGATTATCGAACAAGAAAACGCCCGTCTGCGCGGTGACGCGGCAGCTTTGCGCAATGCTGAACTGACGGTCGCGCGGTTAGAGGCGCAAATGCGACTTGAAGAAGCGCGCATTGAAGACGCCCAGCAGTTTGCGACCATCGATGGCATCGTCAGCTTAGACAACCTCCTACAGAAAGTTGGCACGACGGTCCGACAGGGGGAGGTTTTGCTTACCTTGGCAAAACCGGATGCTTTGTCCCTCGATTTAATGATCTTGCCGGGCGACCTGGCCAAAGTAAAAGCCGGCGCAACCGGGGTGTTCCGTCCAGATTTTGATCCAAGCCAACGCTTGGATGCACGTGTGGCTGTGATCTCCCCCGCGATTGACTTAACGGCAGACGCCCCGTTTGCCCCGGCAGAGGCGGCCCTGGACGGTGACACAACGCGGCTGCGGGCTGGGATGACCGGCGTCCTGCATATGGGAGACCGCCACACCCCCCTGGGCCAAGTGGTCTTTGACCGCCTGCGCCGGTGGTGGCTTTTGAACGTGTGGCTGTAGCTACTGTGCGCCCGGCACGGCCGTTTGGCCGCTAAGAAATTCGTAGTTGAAGCGGTTCAAGCTGACACCCAGCGGGTCTGCAGAGCTTTCGTACAAATCTTCGACGGTGCGATGCGCGATGTCTTGGAAGATCTCGTCCACCGTGACGGTTTCACTCACCCCATAGATCTCGCCGATATGCGCCGGTGCAAAGAACGTCCGGGTGTTGAAGAGACCCGCCTCCTGCGGCAGCGTTGAGGGCCGATCGACCTCTAGCCCAAGCGTGTAGGCTTCATCGAGCAGGTCCGAGCCCACCGACAACTCGCGCGCGTCGGCGCGCCCGGTGAAGCGGTCAACGCGCTCGGCATCCAAAAGCTGGGTTGGCGCATCAAAGAGAACGGAACCTGCATATTCTTCGTGGAAATCGTCGGTCACGGGGTTGAGTTGGACACGCGGAAAGATCGCGATCCAATGGCCGCCTGCATCCGCGACGATGTTGCGGACATAGTCTAATTCGCCTGACTGGCGATAAAGGTTCACTGTGACGTTTGCGCCGGGTTCTGCGGTGCCCGTGAAAATCGGATCAATCAAAAGGATTGGCAGGAACTGGGCGTCATCGATGCCACCGATTGGGTTGGAACGATCTCGGTCGATCACGAACGGAACCGGGTTGGTTTCGATGGTCGCGCTGTCCGAGCCGCCTGGCGTTGACGCGTCGATGGGGCGCCCATTTGGATCATTCGGGATCGGTGTGGTGCCAGCACTGATCGTCGCTGTGTTTGTGACGGGCTCAAGCACCGCGGTGCTATAGCCCACAAAGACGCTGGCGGTAACGGTCAGCGTCTCACCCGGTTGGAGAACCGGCACATTGATCACGAGGGACGAACTGTTCGCGACCGATCCGGAGGCGACGGTTGCCTTGCTCGGATCGGACAGGGTGACTTTGCCGGTAAAGCTTAACCCCGGCGGCAAGTCATCCGTGAAGACGGTGTTGAATGCAGGCGCCGTTGCCGTATCGGCGTTTGCGATTTCAAATGTGTACGTGATCGTGTCGCCCAAATCCGGTGTGGTGTTAGAGACAGCTTTGGTGACAGAGACATCCGGTTCGATCACTTCAATGGTCGCTGTCGAGGTCACTTCGTCCAAAGGTGGCAAGCCTTCAGGCGTGACAACAAGACCTGCCGTGTTCGTGATTTCAGTTCCTGAGGTGTTGGCCTCGATCGCGTTCACGCGAGCGACGATTTCGACCACCACGGCGTCCTCGGCGCGGGTGATAACATTGTCGCCAAAGGTGTTCACGACATCTGTCAGCGCGACGGTCACCGTTTGGCCTGTGGCCGTGACGCTGCTGCTGGCGACAGTGATTTCCGACCCGACTGAGGTGATTTGCCCAGAAACAAACGACAAGTTCTCCGGCAGCACATCCGTCAGCACTACGCTGTCCATCGCGATGTCGGGCAGCGTTAGGACCAACTCGAAGGTCATCGTTTCGCCAATTGCGACATCAGGAATGCCGTCGTTGTCTCTGTCGTCTTCTGTCTCGGCAAAGCCGGAGGCCAGCGTGTTCTTTTCCAACGTCGGGCCGGTCGACACCACATGCGTATCTGTCACGGGGCCGTAATCCTGTTGCACCGGGTCGCCGCTGCCATCGACGGGATCGCCTGGTAAACTGTCATAGGCGATGCTGGCCGTGTTCTGGAAGGATGCGACTGGCGTTGTGGTGCTGTCCATCGTGACGTCATAGGTTACGGTCAGCACGCTATTGGCGGCGAGTGCGCCGAAGGTTGCGGTGAACCCGCCGACGCTTGTCACCTCGCTTGTTGGCGTGACAGGTAGCCCGTCAATCTGGTAGCTCAGCGTCCCGAAGTTGAGGCTCAGACCGGTCGGAAGCGCGTCGGAAATTTCCAGATCAAAGGCAGGGCCAGCGCCGCCTGTCGCGCCAACATTCGTGGCCGTCAGTGTGTATGTGACGGTGTCGCCAGGCTCTGCTGTCACCGGCCCGGACTTTGCAAGCTCTATCAAGGGCTCGACCACTGCGACAGTGGCTGTCGCTTCGGCGCGGGCCAGCGGTGGGCCGGCTGTTGGATCAACTTCCAAACTTGCGGTGTTGTTCAACGTATCGCCCGCGCTTGCCGCACCTTCGTTTGTCACTCGTGCGACCACTTCAAGCGTGATGATATCGTCTGCCCCAATGGTCGGCGGAGAGGTATCTTCGTTGTTTCGGATATCCCCGAAATCCAGCAAGAAGTTTTGATCGCTCAGCAGCGTCAAGGTTGGCGCGGTCAGGGGTGAATTCGTCAGATCGGTCATGTCGGACCCAAAGGACACGACGTTAAAGCTGACAAACTCAAGCCCGGCGTCTAGCTCGTCCTCGAACACGACGCTGTCCATATCAATCTCGGGCAGATAGAGTTCGTAGCGGTAGGTGACCTCCTCGCCGATGGCCAGCTCAAAGGGATCATCGCCGCTTTCGCTGTTGGTTTCCGCAACGTTTGAGGTCACCGGCGTTTTGGTCAGAAACGGCACTGTCGCGACCGAGTTTTGGTCTGAGCCTGAATAGTCGCGGTCATCGACGGGGTTGCCATTTTCGTCCAATGGGTCGCCGGGCAGCCCGTCATAATTGATCGTCGCGGTGTTAAGGAACGTCTGCGCCTCGGGCGCGTTGGCGTCCAGCGTGGCCGTGTAGGTCACTGTCAGAACACCGCCAACTGGGATCGCGATTGGATCGCCCGTGCTCATATCGTCCAGTTCGAACGAAAAGCCGCCCCCGGCTTCTGTCACCACGACCTGGGACGTGATGTCCGAGCCATTGAGGTCGATGGCAACTGTGCCTGTCTGCAAGGATAGGTTTGCGTCGGCGAAGCTGTCGGCAAAGATCACGTCAAAGGCCGGGGCCGTGCCGGTATTTGTCAACGTAACACTGTAGGTGACGTCGTCGCCCGGGTTGACCGCCACGGGTCCAGATTTATCCACCGCAACGTTCGGCTCAATGATCTCGACAGTCTCGGTCGCGGTGACCTCGCTTAGCGGTGCTTCACCTTCGGGGGTGACGACCAGCCCAGCCGTGTTGGTCAATTGCGTGTTGGGCAGCGCGCCAACGTTCGTGGCAACATCCGTCACCCGGGCCGTTATCTCCACGGTGATCGCATCTTGGCCGGTGGTGATTGTGCCATCGACATAGGTGTTGTCGACATCCGCAAGGGTCAGGGTCATCACCTGCCCGACGGTACCCAAAGTCGCGCCCGCGTTGATTGTTGCGAGATCCGTGCCGCCACCCACTGTGATTTCAGAACCGATGCCAGTCACCTCGGCGCTCACAAACGCAAGACCATCTGGCAGTGTGTCGGTCAGCGTCACGGCATCCATGGGGATTTCAGGCAGCGTGAGCGTGAGCGTGTATGTCACCTCTTCCCCAATCGCGAGGTCCAGCTCTGTGTCGCTATCGGCGTTTTCCGGCGTTTCCGTCAGGCCACTGCCCGTGGCGTCCTTGTCCAGCGTTGGAACGGTAGAGGTGATGTGGCTGTCATCCACAGGCGTGTAGTCGCGCGCCACCGGAGCGCCGCCTCCATCGACCAAGTCATCGGGCGCGCTGTAGAAATCCGCACTTGCGGTATTCTCAAACGTCGTCAGCGGTGTTGCACCTGCGTCGAGCGTGGCTTGGTAGGTGATCACGATGCTCTCGCCGACATCCAAAAGCGGGAACTCAGCGAGGAAGCTTGATGCGTTTGCTGTGAAGCTCTCGGGTGTGAGTAGATTACCGCCACCATCGGCAAAACTGAAAGACCCTGTATCCAAGGTCATGCCGGTGGGCAGCGCATCCGAGATGTCCAGGTCATAGGCGGGGCCTTCTGCGCCCGCGACGCCGTCATTGGTGACTGTGACGGTGAAGGTGCCTGCCGGTCCGCCTGGGCTCAACGCCAAGGGGCCGGACTTATCGATGCTAAGGTCTGGTTCCACAACGCGCACGTCTGCGGTCGTGGTCTGTGTTGCAAACGGCGTGCCGCTGGTTTGGTCCACGTTCAGATCAACTGTATTGGTCAGCGTTTGACCTGCAACTGGCGCGGTCGTGACACGCGCGGTGACCTCAAAGACCAAGATGTCATCGGTACCGATAGAGCCGTCCGCGGCATTGGTCATCGCGCCGAAGTCAAAGGTGATTTCATTCGGGTTGAGCGTATCTGGCGTCGTTGTGAATGTGCCTGATGCGCCGGTGCCGTTCACATTGACGATCTGAGCAGAGACGAAGTCGAGTTCGGGGGGCAGGGTGTCCGTGATGACAACACTGTCGAGCGCGATTTCAGGCAGCGTGATCTCGTAGCGGAAGGTAACCTCTTCTCCGATGGCAAGGTCGAAGGGATCAGATCCGTTGGTGCTGTCCGTTTCCGAGAACTGCGACGCAAAAGGCACCTTATCAATCCGCGGCACGGTGGCGAGGTCATGATCATCGCTGTCGCTGTCAGAGCGACCCCGTGGAGCGCCGTCGGCATCCGTCGGTGCGCCGTCAACGCTGTCGTAGTCGACCGTGGCAGTGTTCGTGAAGGTCTGCGCCTCTGGCGCAAGCGCGTCGAGTTCGACGTCAAAGTCGACGCGGATCACATCGCCCGGCTGAAGGGTCAGACCGGTGACTTGGAACCCATCTGCCGCCGCAGGGGCCGGTTCGGTGATCGAAGGCTGCGGTACAATCAGCACGTTGTTGAGGTAAACCTGCGCGCTGCCTGTCTGGTAGTTCAGATTGCTGTCTGCAAAGTCGTCGGTAATGGACGCGTCATAGGCCGGACCGGCGCCCGTGTTTTCAACCGAGATCGAGTATTGCACCACATCGCCGGGATCTGCGCCCACAGGGCCGGACTTGTCAGCAACAAGGTTTGGTTCAACGACCGTCGCAGTGGCCTGTGCGGTGTCTGTATCCAGAACGCCCCCACCGGGTGCTGACACTTGCAGTGTTGCAGTGTTGGTCAGCGTGTCACCTGCGTCGAGACCCACAAGATCTTCGACAACGGCCGTGATGCGCACCACAATTTCCGTATCGGTTGCCGCGGCGTCTGCGCTGCCCACGATGACCACTTCGCCAAAATCAAAGCTGACCTGATCACGCGCGCCGTTGATTGTGATGTTTGCCGCTGCGTCTGTGTCGCCCGCGCTTAGGTTTGTCGATGTGTCTGTGGTGTCATCCCCGATAGAGATCACTTCGGCTGACTGCGCCAAGAGCCCAGGGGGCAGATCGTCCGTCAAAACCAACTCTGCCGTGCCCTGCGGCGCGGTGATCGTCAGCTCATACGTGACCTCTTCGCCGATGTTGAGAGATGACCCGGCCGTGTCGGCGTTGTCACTGGAAAGGAGAACCTTTTCCACACTGGCATCGGGCGTAGTGACGTCCGCAGTGGCAGACGGGCCCGTATAGGTCCGTTCTTCTTCGGGCGCGCCGGGCGGCGTTGTCGCGTCGCCTGCCGGGTTGCTGTCATACCGCGCGATCTGTGCCGTGTTGGTGTAGGTTGAGGAGAACAGCGCGGTGTCCTGGACCTGTGCGTCATATGTGATCGTGACGATGTGACCAGCGGGCAGGTCGGGCACAATGACCTCTAGCGCGCCCATCCCGTCAAAGGAGAACGTCGGTGCTTCGGTCGGTGTGTATAGCGCGCCTGTTCCGTCGCGGATCACAATAGTGGCCGTGCCATCCTCCACGAACTCTGCGCCCACGACATCGTCCGTGATGCGCATGTCGTAGGCCGGACCGGTTCCAGAATTGGTGGCGGTCAAGGTGTAGGTGACCGTATCGCCAGCATCCGCTTGGGCCGGGACGACGCCCTTGGCCAGCTCGACGTTCGGCTCGACCACGGTGGCGTCTGCGTCGTCCGACACGGTCGCTGTATCGCCGTTACCGTCCGTGAAAGTGAGAACGCCAGTGTTGGTCAGCGTGTCACCCGAGGACAAGCCGACGTCATCGGTGACGCGGGCGGTCACGCGGACGACAATCTCGTCCCGGTCATCGTCCAAGCCATCGCTGACGTTGGTCAGTGTACCAAAGTTGAACGTTGTTTCCTGACCACCGGTATTGGTTCCGCTGGCCCCAGCGGCCAAAGATGACCCGGTGATATTTGACGCCGCGCCTGTGCCAACGCGGATCACTTCTGACGAAATGTAGTCCATCCCAGCAGGCAGTGTATCGACCAAGACTGCGTCGGCCAGATTGCCTTCGGGAATTGTGATGACGAACTCGTACGTGACGACCTCGCCGATGCCCAGATCGCCCCCAGTTGTCTCAGCATAGGTGGTGGTGTTGTCCAAAAGGGTCTTGTCAAGCTCGGGGAAGGCCGCAATGACTTCGGCATCCGCCGTCAGCCCATAATCCCGATCATCGCCATCGGCGGCGCTGTCATCTTCAGGTGTGGAGTCAAAAGTGAGGCCCGCTGTGTTCTCAATCGTCACACCAGCCGGGATGGTCAGGTCTACATCCGCCTCATACCGAATTTCGATGGTGTCGCTTTGATCCAGCCGTTCGATAAAGACCTCAAACGCGTTCGGGTTACCGCCGACACTTGTGGTCAATGTGAAGTCGCCTAAGCCGAAGGTCTGCGGCACACCGTTCAGAAGCAACGTAATGCTGCCCGTGTCGAGCGTCAGCAGCGGATCCAGCGTATCTGACAGCGTCAGGTCAAAGGCAGGCGCATCACGCGACGCGACGGGGTTGTCGATCTCGACCGAATACTGAACGCGCGATCCCGCTTCGACCACCGCGGGGCTTGCGTCCTTGGTCAAGGTTAGTTGCGGCTCGATCAGGCGAACCACAGCGCCATCCCGGTCAGAGAACTCGTTTCCGCCAGCATCCTCAAACGTGACGTCTGCGACGTTGCGCATCACGTGTCCGGCGCTGCCCACATTGGCGTCTTCGGCACGCGCGAGGACCCGGATTTCTATGAAGTCGTTGTTGGGATCGTTGTCGCCTGCGTTGATCAGGGTGCCAAAGTCCAGCGCCCAGCTTGTGCCACCCGTCGCGGCAACAGAACTGCCCACAGTGAGGCCTTCGTCAGACGACATATTGGTGCCAAATGTCTCGACGGTCGCGGAGATGAGCGTGAGCCCACCATTCGTCACACTGTCAGAGATGACCGTTTCAAAAAGTTCACCCTCTGGCACGTCGACCCGGATCAGGAACTCAAAGTTTTCTCCAACAGCGACTTCGTTTGCGCCGCGACTTGTGATGTCCCCATCGAACTGGCGGTTGTCCAACTGTTTAGAGATCTCGATCTCTTCGGTTGTCGCGGTTGCCGTGTCTTCTAGGGGGGCTGTCACCCGGTTTTCGGGGCCGTTCACGTCAAAGGGAAGGCCGTTGCCTTCAAAGGCGTTGTAGCTGGCGATGCTGGCCGTGTTCGTCAGGGTCGCATTGGGGCTAACCGTGTCTTCCACCACCAGATCATAGGTGATGACCACGACATTTTCGCCCGAGGTTTCGCTAAAAACCGACAGCGCCCCTTCCAGCGCGCTGTCGTCGTTCAGAAGGAGGCCACCGGCGAAAAGCTCCGCGTCTGTGGTCGGGTTCCCATCGCGGTCGGTAAAACCAATCGCTGTTCCCGCGCCATCCGTGATCGACAGGTTCAAACCGCCGGTCGGGATTGCAAACCCAGCCGGAAGCGTGTCGGCCACCGTCACATTAAAAGCCCCATTTGGGGCTGAGCCCTCATTCTCGATGACGATGGCGAATGTGACGATATCGCCCGCGTCTACATTCTCGATGTCGGCGTCAACGTCGATGGGGGCGTTGTTGAGCGTACCTGAACTCACTGTTCCGCTGAAGCGCGGTGAACTGGTATCTGGGACGGTCACGCCCGTCAGACCTGCCGTCTCTGTCAAGGCGGCTTCAGAGTCTGTTGCGTCGGTGCCTACGACGCCCTTGGTGATGTTCAAAGACGGCTCGCCGTAGTCAAACTGCGCAATTGCGGTCGATGAAATCTCTTCTCCGAACGTGTTTGTTTCAAACGCCGTGGCTTGGTTCGTTAAGAAGAGGTCCGGCGCAAAGATCGCGTCTTCCACCGTCGCGGTGAAGAGAATTTCGATGACCGCCTCTTCTGGCGTGGCGGCTGTGAAATCGCCAAAGTCGAAGATCAAACCGTTGTTGGGACCATCGGTCGTGATCGTTGGAACAACCCCCAACAGGTTTGCTGAGGTGCCTGAGCCGAAATAGGCGGTCCCGCCTGCTGGCGGGGCATCCCGGTCTACCGGAGACGCAATCCAAGCTGTCGCCGGGTTAAACTCGCCCGCGGCATCAAAGACCAATTGCGGTAGGTTGTCTTCGATCCGGAAGTCTTCGAAGGCCGCCAGTGGGGCGCGGTAGGTGACGGCAAAGGTCACCTCATCCCCGGCGGCGATCACGACATTAGAGGGTGGATTTGTGTCGCCATTGAGCGCAAAGACAGTTTTGCTTTCAATCTGCCCGCGTGCGATTTGCACCTCGGAACTGGAGGTTTCGCTGAGATCATTTGCTGTGGCGAGCGTAGGATCGGCACCATCGTCGCGGTTGCCGCGCACATTGCCTTCGACCGTAGTATTGTTTTCAAGCCGGTCGCCTTGGCTAATCTCAGAAAGTCCCGGTCCGGTGTTTTCATAAACGTCGCGGATCTGCGCGCGGTAGGTGATCTGGATCGTGGTTTGCGTGCCAGAAGAGGTGCCGTCGCGCGCAATATCGCCTTCAAGGATCCCATCTTGGCCATTGGCGATCAGCGCTTGGCTGATGTCCCAGACGACGGTCGTTTCGCCCCCACCGGGTGTGTCGTCGGAAACAGTTTCCTGGTTTTCCAGACTGATCAAGCTCGTGGCGGACCCAATCGACCCGGTTTCTTCGACCACAAAGAAGGCCGCACTGTCCTCTTCGTAGATCCAACCGTCGCCTAGAACATCTTGGACCTCGAGATCGCCGAACGTGAAGTAGTCAGAAACCTGAACGTTCAGCGTGAATTCATACACGTCGCCGGGGGAGGCCCCGGGGGCGTTGTTGTCGGTGAGCAGCGCGTTTGACTTCTGGATCGCCAGAGACGATGCGGCTGTGATGTTGGTGGCGCTGTCGCTGACAGTAGCTGGTGCGTCGTCGGTATCCAGCGGTGTCCAATCGCCTGCGCCTGTGACGGCATTCGCTACCGTCGATGGCGCACCCGTGGTCGCGTCATTGGTTGGCGTTGCGCGGTCCGACGGGTCATTCGAGACGAAGTAATCAAAGGTAACTGTGACAGATCCCGACACGCTGTCGAACTCAACAATAAGTTCGTCGCCGGGTTGGACCTGGTTGCCAATGGTCGGTTCCGTTGTTGCAGCGCCGCCCGTGCCGCCGGAAATCGAAAGATTGCCCAGATACACGATCTCGGGCGGCAGCGCGTCTGTCAGCACAAAGTCATCGATGGTCTGACCTGGCGCCACATCCACGCTCAGCGTGTATTGATAAACGTAACTTGGACCTGTTGCGGCTTCGTCTTCTGGCGCGGTGCTCGACTTGCCGACCGTGAGCAAGTTTGGATCTTGCTGCACTGTTGCGGACGTCCCACGCAGGGGCGGGTCGTCAACGGGGTTGTCTAGCGGATCGCACCCCAACGCAAAACCGCCCAGCACTTCGAACTCGGGCATCGCGCCGAGGTCGGCCTGATCGGAAAAGTCGAGAACCACATCGATCTCGACCGCAGGGTTCCCCGGTGAGAACGAGCCATAGGGGAGTTCGAACACCACCAACGTGTCACCAGGCGTTCCGCCGGTCACGATGAACGGTGTTTCGTCCAGATTTGTCAGGAAGGGATGTTCGACCTCGCCATCGCCATTGAACGTCAAAACGGTCGATTCAATGGACCCGCCCAAGAAGCTGGCGCTATCGAATGTCGGCCCGTCGCCTTCGCCATCCGCGCCCGACGTGGGAATAATGAGTTCGACGTAGGGCGCATAGCCGGTTTCCGTTCCGGTATTGTCGAACGTGATGGTATAGCCCACGTCCTGCTGGCCTAGGGCAACTTCCCCGGGGCCAGCAATTGCGACTTCGGGGTCGGCCCCGTCCAGCACGATCCGGTCTTCCAGAAGCTCTAGCTTTGGAAGGCGCGTCATGCGGCGAACCTCCGGACTTTACCGCGCACCGGGATTACCCTTTGCGCCCGAGTTTGTAAGTCGGCTGACCACGGACGTCATCGACAAGGATCGGCGAGAAGCCCCAGCGTTGAAGCAAAACGCCCCGGGCGCGGGCCAAGTTGGCTGCGGCAATCTCGCGCGTTGCACGGGCAGTCGTCACGGCTTGTTCGTTGAACTGAACACGCTCGTAAGCATCGAGAAGTGCGGAGAGAATCACGATGCCGCCACTGTCCTCTACGCCGTCGTTCCAACGGTTGCGGAGCGTCTCAAGATCTCTCTGGGCGGCCAAATGCGCCGAGCGCTGCGCCTGCAGGTCTTGCGTGGCGATGATGTATTCGTTGGCCGACACGTCGATCTCGGCTAAGACCGTGGCAATCACACCTAGCACTTGCCGCTCTTGTTGGATGGTCTCGAGCCGTCGGCGTTTATAGCGCGCATCCCGTTCGTCAAAGCCAAGTGGCACAGAAAACTTCAGGCCCACGAGGTGCCCATCCCCATTGTCGCGACCGTTGTTGAAGGCGCCGGATCGGTCCGAGCCGTCGGCCCCGCCAGAGAGCGATGCTTCAAGGACCAAGTCCAACTCGGGCAGACTTTCATTGGCGGCCATGCCTTCGCGCAGCAAGGCGGCCTCGTATTGCAAGATGGCCTGTTGCAGCTCTGGGCGGTGGGTCAGAATGTCTTCGATTGTGTCCTTTGTGCTCAGAAGCGGCAACGCGCCGTTAGGGGCCGAGGCTGGCAGTATTTCGACCGTGCCTGGACCCATTTGCGGGGCGTTGACCAAGGCTGCGAGCCGGAACTCGGCGTTGTCGACCGCCGCTTTGGCGCGCACTGCGTCGGCGCGCCAGCGGGCGGCCTGCGCGCGGGAGCGGCTGACAAGCACTGGATCTGCGTCAATATCTGCTCGCCGTGCGACTTGAGTTGCAAGCCGTGACCCGTGGCCCGACAAGTGCGACTTTTGGATGAAAACGGCGCGCGCGACGTAAAGGTTCCAATAGGCGCGTTCCACTTCCATCAGGTGGGCTGCAGACTGCCGCCGAAATTCCTCTATCGCGATTTGCGTGTCCATATTCGCAATGCGGCGTGGGCTGTCATTATGGTTGAACCCACCGCCGCGCAAGAGCGGCTGCACCAGCGCCAGCGTCGTGCGGCTTTCGGTTTGCTCGCCCGGAATGAACGTCGTGCTGTTGGTGTCCGTGGTCGTAAAGCGTTGGGACAAAGACACTTCGCCACCCGATTGCAAGCGAGACCGCACGCCAAACTCGACCTCTGTCTCGTCCGTGATCTCGCGGGCCGCACCTGCGGCAATGGCCGGGCTTGTCGCGCGCTCGTCTTCGCGGCTTTTGCTAGCCTCGGCGAAGAACTCAGGAACAAAGCGGCCCTTTGCCTCTTGAATGGCTGTACCGCGAATGGCGGGAAGATCGCCGAACGACGCGATCTGGTTGGAATAACGCACGGTGCTTTGAACCATCTCAGGCAAAGAGATTGACCGGTTCCGCTCTGCCGGGGTCAGATCCGTGCGGTGGACCGACTTGGCCCACCACTCACCGGCTGTCGAGGGCGCAGCGGCGCGCGACGCGCGGCGCACTTTGTCCAAGGAAACGCCGGTGCCCCGCTCCTTCGCCTCAATCAGGGCGTAACGCCCCAGGGCGCGTCGCAGATAGATGGCGCGTTGGCCTGCATTATTGAAGGCCTTGTAAGTGATGCTGTCGACGGGCCATTGAGCGTTCAGCGTGGCGTCGTTTACGAGGAACTCACCATCATCTTGCCGCCGACCCAGCCGATCAACCCGGGCGCGCCCCTCTTCTGATGTTAGCTGTTCGCCTGCGGCGTTTGCGTCGGCTTCCTCTTTCACGCTGGGTGAAAATCCTCGCGGCCTTGGCACATCGCGAAATCCGGGTTCAAGCGAGGGTTCCGAACAGCCCGCCAGCCCAATCAAAAGCGCCGCGCACGACACGGTGACAAGTCTCACGTCCTCGTCCTCCCACAGCTATTTTCAGCGCCGATGCATGTCAGCGCTGCCCGCCCTTGCGATTTTGGCTAACATGAAGCTTTCGTGAAAGTTACTGGGAATTTTAGCCGGAAATGCTCATCGACATGCTTTGCGGTGGGTTGTTACCGAAGCGCAACAAAGGTCGGCGGCATGCTGCCACATAGAATGAGATTTGGATTTTCTGTTGACGACTCCGATCTACATCGTGTGGCTATGCGCAATGCTAGGGGGATGATGTTGTGGGAAATCGTGCGCGATGGATGTCTTGGCGTGCATACTCTGCCGCCGCATTATGCGCAGTCATGGCGGTTTCCACAGCGGCCAATACCCCGCCGCCGCGCATCTTTTCAACGATACAAGTTGTAGGCAACGATAGGTTTCGGGACGGTGATATTCTCGCGACCTCCGGCCTGCAAACGGGCGTCGCGTTATCGCAGTCAGACTTGGAACAGGCTTACGAAGCGCTGCAGTTCACCGGTGAGTTTGAAAGGGTCGAGATCCGCTCCCAGGGCGACGTTCTGATCATCGAGGTCGATGAAACACCTCAGTATTCCGGCGGCCTGACGTTTGGGCTTGGCTATGACACCGATATCGGCGTGTTTGGCGCCGGGGGACTGTTGATCGATGGTGCTTTGGGCCCCGGCTCGCAGCTTCGCGGTGATTTCTTGGTCGGTGAAGAGGTCCAAACACTTGGTCTTGATCTCTCATCGGACACGTTCTGGAGCCCGACTTTGCGCGGCGGCGTGCGGTTCGATGTTGCGAATTTTGAATACGATACGACGACCTATCAATACCAGTTCGCTGCAGTCGAACCCTACCTTCAGTTCGAGCTGAACGATCGTTCCAGGGCCGAGCTGCGCTACACTTTGGGGCAACGGCGGATTTCAGACGTCGATCCTTCGGCGTCGACAATTCTGCAAGCCGAAGCAGGAGACAGGACAAGTTCAGGCGTCGGGTTCACGGTGCGGACCGGCAGCGCCCAATTCGAGGATGGGTTTGGCGCTGGAAGTCAGTGGTTCTTCCGTTTTGACCAGGACTTTACCGGGCTCGGTGGCGACACGACGCTCTCCACATCTCAGGCGACCCTCGCGTTTCGCCAACGTCTGGCCCCAAGCGGATTGGCGGTGCGGGTCCGGGTCGAGCTTGGCGCGGTTGCGGGTTTTGACGGGGACACACCGCGGGTGTCAGAACGCTTTACGCTTGGGGGCGCACGTCTGCGCGGGTTTGAACGCGGTGCGATTTCGCCGCGGGATGTGTGCAGTGGATGCGGTTCCGGCGGGGGCGATGTGGTCACCGAACTCGGTGGCGATTTCTATGCTGTTGCCCGGACCGATCTTTTGGTCCCGCTCTTTCCGAATAGCCCACAGTTTGAGACGTTTGTCTTTTTCGATGTTGGATCAAGCTGGGGCCTGGATACTGATACGGCTCCAAGTGGGCGACTTGAAGACGAAACAATCTGGCGCAATTCGGCCGGGATCGGCGCGTCGTTCGACACGCAGATCGGCCAGTTTGAAGCCTATTTTGCGCTCCACACAGACGGAACTGTTCATGATCAGCGCCAGGAGTTTGGCCTAACGTTTCGGTCGCAGTTCTAATCCAACAGGGACTTAGGCTGCGCCTTGGCGCTCTGCTTGGCGCGTGATGTACGCGTCTATTCGATCTTTTTCGGCGGCGGTCACACGCAGGCCCAGCTTTGTACGACGCCACAAAAAGTCATCTGCAGCGGTTACCCATTCGTGGCGGATGGCCCAGTCAAGCTCGCGCGCTGTGATTGTGGCGCCGAAGTCTTCGCCAAGGTCCTCGGCCTGCGTCGCGCCCTCCAAAATGTCGAAACTTTCGGTGCCGTAGGCGCGGACCAATCGCAGCGCCCAGGCATCGTCCAAAAAGACATGGCGCGCGCGCAACTGGCTGACCAAATCCGAGACGCCGTCAACGGGGAAGTCACCGCCCGGCAACGCGACGCCTGCAGTCCACTTGGACTTTCGTGGCGACAAGAACGGCGTGATCTTTTCAAGCGCAGATTCAGCAAGCCTTCGGTAGGTAGTGATTTTGCCGCCAAAGATGTTCAAAACCGGCGCGCCTGCCCCGTCGTCCAAGCGCAAAACATAGTCGCGCGTTGCCGCTGTCGCCGAACTGGC
>CAWUIP010000029.1:0-29318 GCA_963922415.1 uncultured Aliishimia sp.
AGACACGTGGCCCGCGCCTTGGATTTCCATGATTGTGACGCGGTCCGCGCCAGTGCCCGTAACATTGGTCGCGCCTGGCGTATCGCCCGCCGTGTCACTGAAGGGCAAGGCTTCGAACGCGCCCGTGCCATCTTCGCTGCGCGCCGCGCCTGCGGCAGAGAAATTGCCATCTGCAGGGATCACGACATCCGCATAGGTTTGGTCTGGCGTGCCGTCGCCGTCCACCCCGGCAACACCATCCAGGATCTCGGACCAAGGTGCTGTGTCGATCACGCCGTCATTGTTGGGATCGATATCGTCGCCCTGGCTGCCCGTGAATCCATCGACCACAAGAAACGTCTGCGGCGATCCAAAAAAGTCTAGGCCCGGCACGCCGACATCGCCGGAACCCAGATTTGGGTTCTGGTCATTGCCGATCAGAACAAAGCCGTTTTCATCCGCTGTCGCCGCACTCAGGTCGATTGCGAAATCAATGGTGCCTGGCTCGAACTCGCCCGAGATCACCAAAAGCGTCTTACCCGCAAGGGATGCGCCTGGCGTTGTGAAAAGCTCGACAAAGTTTGACGTGTCGTCCGAAGAACCGCTGGAGGAGATGCGATATTCGTTGATCGCAACTGCGACCGGCGCGCCGCCGCCACCGCCGCCTGTGTCGTCTTGCAAGGGGAACGGGTTTGACGCAGTTGCGTTTGTGGTCACACCATCCAGCGCATTGGGGCCGCTAAAGGTCCATTCATTCACGTCAAAGACGGTGCTTGGTCCTTCGGCAATCGCGCGCGAGGCCCAGCCATCTTGATATTCCCAAGGTTGGCCCGAGCCATCGACGCTCACCTCTCCGAAGACGTCAACGACAGTGCCGTTTTCAAACAGTTCAATCGCGTCGTCGCCGTTGATCGAGGCAGCCGAGGATGTGTAATCCGGCGCAAAGCCAAAATAGGAGGTGAAGCCGGTTGTTTCGCTGGCCACGTAGATGACAGAGCCCGCCGTCAATGACACAGCAGGAAAGGTGAACTCAACTGTGCCACCGCCATTGCCATTGTTTGCCGAACCGACGCCGTAAATTGACAAATCCGCAATATCGCTTGTCGCCACCAATTGAATGGCCTTTGGCAAACCGCCGCTTAGACCACCGTCGATGACGCCCGTAATCATCAAATTAGACATATAAAATCCTCCAAGTCCCGTGCCCAACCATTGGGCGAAGTTCGTCCCGGCTGTGTTAAGAGGTGATTGCAACGTTTGCATGTCATGTTGGGATGAAAGAGAAGACTTGCATCGCAATCCCTTAGTCGCGGTCTAGCAACGTCTTGCTGTGCCGGAACTCTGCCGCATCAGCCTCAAAATGCCGCCAAGCTGCGGGACAAACACGCCCGAAAAAGTGCTAGGGCTGTGCGTCAAACCGCGCAGGTGTTCAGCGATGATCTTATTCAGCGCGCCAGCTAGATTTTAAGGAGACAACCACTGCCCTGCCCAACCATCCGACGGCGCGTAAAGCGCGCGACGATGCGGCTCATTCAAATCGACCAGATCGATCATGGCGATTGCGCCCTGCAAAACTGCAAATGCCGCAGGGTCACTCGGCTTTTCATACGCGAAGGCGGACGCAATTGGTGTGCCAGGCGTGGGGGTCGTTCCGTAGGATGTGCGCGACGCGGTGGGCACGCCCGACCACAGGCTGCTCACCACCGCGCCAGTCAGGATGGTCACCTCGAGGGACAGACGAATTTGCAGGTTTACCGTTCTGTCCCAAACATGGAGTTGCGCGCGCGGATCGTGGCGGAGAGAGGCAATCTTGTGCGAATGTACATCTGTATGGATCTCAACAGTGCCAGCGCTTCGGTCGGCTTTGCGCAACGCGACCGTCCGGGCCTCGGGCGCGCCTTTTGGCGAAACTGTTGCGAGCACAGGATAGCGTGCAGGACTTTGGGACTCAGCCACCCCACGCGCAAGGTGCATCCATGCAAGGTCCAAGAAGTCCGCCAAAGGGTCACTCATATCCTGTCATCTCCAGATAACCGATGCCTTGATGCGTGCCTTTCACGTGAACCGGACCTTCCCAATAGGGCAAGCTGACCGCCATCCACGCAGAGGGGTTGAGCGCGGTGACAGTCACGTCAATTCCACGTGCTGGCAGTTGGACCCGCCATTCGGTCGGCACATCGCGGCCAGCCACCTGGCTGACGCTCATTGGCTCGGCTGAAAAGGCACCGTCTTGGAAAGCGGTGGTGCGCCCGTCGGGCGTGATCCATGTGGCCGCCGTAAAGCCCGGACGGTCCGCATTGCGCAGCTGAAAGCCCATGAGCTTGTCGCCAGTGTCGAAAGAGAGTGAGAACCAGTCCCACCCAGTTTGATCCTCAGCCAAGGGCTGCGACGACCACTCTCGGTCCAGCCACGCTTGCCCCGTCACCGCCACAGCGCCCTCAGGCAGGTCGAGGATACCGGTGACCTCGAAGAAGGGCTGTGAATAGTAATAGCTCGCCTGCCCTTGCGCAGACTTGACAGAAAAGCCGCCATCCCCGTGAAAAACCAGCGGCCCCTTCGCAACAAGGTCGAGGTTATATTGAAAGTTGCCGCCACGCGCAGTGACCTGGAGCGCGTCCAAGTCGGGACCTGCCAGTGTCCAATCGTCAATCCACGCTGAAAACGGAACTGCAGTAACACCCGCTTGCCCGATACCGCCGCGCGCAACGCGCTCTGCAACGAGATGCGCGTCGGCCGTCGTGACAGCCGCGTGGGCAAACCAGATTTGAGGATCGTTCCAACCCTGTCTGGTTTCTGGCGCAAGGGCGGACCGGAAAAGCGTCCATTGAACCCCGTAGTCCCGTCCGCTCGCATCTTTCAGGTTGGCTGTCAGGTACCACCATTCGATCCGAAAATCTGAGTGCGCGCCGTGGTCTTGCGGAAACTGGATACCATAGCCGCGCTCAGGAACCGAAAAACCTGTGGCCTCTCCTCCCAGCCCGGCAAAGCCTTGCGCCAAAAGGCCCGTTGGCCACAGGACACACAGAAGCAGACATCTAACGATCATTGGCGAAGACCTTCAAGAGGTGCCCGGGCGGGGTGCGCGCCAAACGCCACGCAGGCCAAGCCGCCGCGAGCGCCGCAGCAATCACGGCAAACACCAAAAGCTGGGCGTAATGCGCGGGAAATAGGAACATCGGCAGCCGCCATCCAAAGGCCTCGACATTGATCACTGCAAGAAGCACCCACGCCAATAGCAACCCCAAGGGCAGCGCCAGGACCGTCGTAATCGCGGCAAGAACGAGCGCACGTAGGAGCTCAAGCCGCCCGAGCGCGACACGGGTCAGCCCCAATGCCCAAGCCGGCGCCAACTGGGGCACGCGTTGCGCCGCCATTGTCAAAAGGCTCATCAAAATCGCAAAGGCCGCGACAAGCAGCGTGAGCACGTTGAGCGCTCCGGTGACCGTGAATGTCCGTTCAAAAACGTCCAGCGAGAAGGCTTTGATCTGCGCCTGGTCAATGATCGCCGCCGTCGACAGGCCAAATTCGTCTGTCAATGCGCTGATGACGCTTTGAACGTCTTGCGTGCGCAGACCAAAGCGCGTGGGTTGCACGTCCGGCATAAGTGTCGAAAAAAGCGCCTCACCCACAACTGCCTGCCCGACGGGGTTTCCATAGTCCGCCACGATCCCAACAATGGGCAGCGCGGTGTCTGGCGCGACCGCGAGTGTATCGCCCACCCATATGCCCGTGCGCCGCGCGAGTTGCTCGTTGACAACGACGCCGCGGCCACCTGCCACCTGATCCCACGCGGCCGGCGATTGGGCGAGGAACTGCCAATTCTCGCGGTAGGTATCACTGACCCGCACCCCCCAAAGACTGGCTGGTAAGCCGTTCAGTGTGGTGTTGCTGGAGAGCACTGGCAACACCGCGTCCACGCGCGGCGCCAAGAAGGCCTCTAGCTCGGAGGCTTGCGCTGCGTCTTCGACCGCAACATAAAGCTCCGCCGCGAGTCTTTGATCCAGAAACCCTATGAATGTCAGTCGGAAGCTCGACACCATTGTCGAAACGCCCACATTCGCTGCAGTTGCCAGCAGAAGAGACATCAGGGCAAGGCTGAGCCCGGGCACTTGAACGCGTGTGTCGGACCAAAACCAATTTGCAATCGGGCCGCTGGCAAGTCGTACACCGAGACCGACGGCGAGGTGCAATGCCAAAGGCAGAAGAAGTGCCGCCCCCAACAAAAGGCTCCCTAGAAGAAGAAAACCTGCGGGTAGGCCCCCTCCCCACACACCTGCCAGCGCCGCCACGATCAAAAGCGCGGCCCCAGCCAAGGACAAGAGGAGTGCCACGCGTCCGGACGCTGTGGCCCAGGCTGCAGGTTGCGCGGTTTCCAAAAGCGGCACGCGCGCGGTGCGCCACATGGCGCCTGCAGCGGCAACGCTCGTGCCCGCGAGCGCTATGGCGAGCCCGCTCAACCACCAATCTGGCCGAATTTGCAGACTGCCCGCAACATCCGCACCGTAAAGTCCGCGCAGCGTAGCCGCGACGTCCGGAAGAAGGGATGCTGCAATCACGTAGCCCAAGACAATCCCCAAAACCGCGGAGACCAGCGCCAAAACCAAAAGCTCCGCCGCCATAAGCCACAAGACGCGGCGCAACGGCACTCCTAATGCGCGTAACGTTCGCACCAACGGGCGGCGCTGCTCAAACGCCAGCGAGATTGTGCCGTGGACGACAAACAAGCCAACAGCAAAGCTGAGAAGCCCAAAGGCGGTGAGATTTAGATGGAAGCTATCTGTCAAGCGACCGACATCGTTTCCATCCTGCGCAATCTGGCGCACCAAGTCTGGCGCAAGCTCAGACACCGGCGTCAGGCCTCTGGGTTGCTTTGCAGCCACCACAAGACGGCTGATCGTGTCGGGTTGCTCCAAGAGTTGTTGGGCAACTCCAATGTCGGCGATGGCGAGCCTAGGCGCCAGGTCAGGCGCTTCGATCACTGGGATCTCGGTGCGGGCTTGCACTGACGCGACACTGTCCGGCGCCGCAAAGATCAATCCAGTCGTGAGGTATCTGGTAAGATCGTCTGGGGCGTTGCCACTCACAGGTGCCAGCGTTCCGGGGGCCGTCAGCGGCTCGATCCCCACGAGGCGAACTCGGTCGCTGCCCTGTCCCAAGCTGCCTTCCAAAACCGGTGACACTTGCCAGCCAGCGCGGCGTAAGTCGATGTAGCGTGCCTGCGAGATCGTGTCGCCCACGCGCGGCAGGAGTTGATCGAACTGCCCCTCACCCAGTGTCGCGGCGGCCGCATCATAGCTGGCTCGGGCCTCGGAATTGATTGCCTGCACGCCGCACCACAGCGCCGTTGCCAAAGCCAGACCGCCAATCAAGGCAAAAAGTTGGATCGGGCTGCGCCGCCAGTGCGCCCATAGCGCTGAAAGCACTGCCTTCGTCATTCCAGCACGCCCGCCCGCAAGTGAAGGCGCGTACCCATAGCTTGCGCCACGCGCTCGGAGTGGGTCACAACCATCAAGGCCGCACCTGCATCTGAGACAAGTGCGAGCAATTCGTCCAACACAGTTGTCGCAGTTGTTTCGTCCAGGTTTCCGGTCGGTTCATCGGCCAGGACCAACCGAGGTGCCGTCATAAGAACCCGAGCGATCGCAACGCGTTGCTGTTGCCCACCAGAGAGGGCCTCGGGGTACTTGCCCAGATGGTCCGAAAGACCCAGCCTTTCGGCCAAGGCGGCCGCGCGGGCTGGAACATATCGGTCGGCGAGCCGTGCTTGGAAGGCGATATTTGCCGCCACAGTCAGCGACGGAATAAGGTTGAACTGCTGAAAGATCACGCCGACAGTATCGCGGCGCAAGGCAGCGCGCCCTCTATCGTCGAGCCCCGTTACCTCGTTCCCATCAAGTAGAATACTGCCGCTATCGGCGGTCTCAAGTCCGCCGATGAGGTGCAAAAGGGTGGACTTTCCAGAACCGGACTCGCCCGTCAGCGCCACAGTTGCCCCAGCCTCCAGCGACAGGTCAATTCCTGCAAGAACCGGGAGTGGGCCTTGCGGGCTGGCATAGGTTTTCGTCAAGGCGCTTACGGTCAGCAACATGCCGGTGAGCTATCACATGTCGCGCCGAGGGGAAGGCCCACGCGACACTTTGGCCGCACTTCGATCCCCGGCGCGCCATGGCTTTGGCCCGGCGGTGACCTATCTGCCCCGGTATGACCAACGTGCCCTCTCCGCCTCGCCCGGTTCCCATTCCAGAAAGCCGTGCTGCACGCGCGGCACAGATGGGGACAATGGCGGCGCGGGTGGCCGGGCGCATGGCCTGGGACGGGCTGCGCCAGATCAGCACCGGAGATCGACCAAGAGCGCGAGATCTTCTTCTCACGCCCGCCAATATGCGCCGAATTGCAGATGACTTGGCGCGGATGCGGGGCGCTGCGATGAAGCTCGGGCAGCTTATCTCCATGGATGGCGGCGATATGCTGCCGCCCGAGCTCTCTGACATCATGGCCCGTCTGCGCGCACAGGCCGATTTCATGCCGCCAAAACAGCTGCGGCAGGTATTGGACACCGAGTGGGGCGCCGCATGGCGGCAGCACTTCGCGACGTTTGACGTGCGCCCGATTGCGGCCGCCTCCATCGGCCAAGTCCACAAAGCGCGTCTAAAGTCCGGCGAAACACTCGCCATCAAAGTTCAGTACCCAGGTGTCGCGCGGAGCATCGACAGCGACATCACGAATGTCGGACGGTTGCTGCGGCTCTCGGGCCTTTTACCGCCCGGGTTTGACCTGGAACCCTACCTGGATGAAGCACGCAAGCAGCTACTCGATGAGGCAGATTATCAGCGCGAAGCGCGATATCTGACTGCGTTTTACGATATCCTCAGCACTGCGCCTGACTTCACAGTGCCACGCCCGCACCTCGCCCTGACAACAGAGCGCATTTTGGCGATGGGTTTCGTGACAGGCACTGCCATCGAAGGGTTGGCAACGGCCCAACAATCTGTCCGGGACCGCGTGATGCGGCAGCTGTTCGATCTTTTTCTGCGCGAGGTGTTTACGCTGAACTTGGTCCAGACAGACCCCAATTTCGCCAACTTTCAATACAACGACGCGACCGGCGCAGTGGTCTTATTGGATTTCGGTGCCACCAGAGACGTCACACCCGCATTAGCAGACCTCTTTTTGACGATCCTGCGGCTCGGACTTGCACAGGATCGCGCAGCAATGAGCGCGCATTTGGCGGATCACCACATTCTCCCCGCTGACATGGACGGCCCCTTGCGCGAAGCGCTCATCGACATGATCTTCATGGTCTTTGACGAAATCTTGTCGCAGGACACGCTGGATTTCGGAACCACCACACTGAACAAACGCTTGTCCGCAGCCGGAGAGGCAATGGCCGCGCGCAATGTGGCGCCGCCGCCGGTCCCGATGGACCTTCTGTTTGTGCAACGTAAAATTGCGGGACTGTTTCTGTTGGCCACGCGGCTGCGCGCGCGGGTGGATGTTCAGTCGTTGCTGCGCGCCTACCTGTCTTAGACGCAGCGAGCCTTCACAACTGCGCCATGTTTCGGTCCTCTTTTTGGCGCAGGCTTCGTGCAGACAACGTGTATGAAAGACTTTGTTGATTCCGAAGTGATTGAGTCCAAGGACATGCGGCGCGGCCGACTGTTCGACTTGTTGCGGCTTTCCGAAGACGGCGAAGCGGCCGATCTTGCGGTGGTTCGTTCCCATGTTTTTGAATTGAGCGACTACGAGTTGGCCAGCATCCAGGCGCACGCGTTGCAGTCCTTCAACCGAGCGCGCGCGTAAGTCCTAGCCGCGGAACCCTGTCGCCACGACGAACTTTTCCGAACTGTCGGAGCGGGACGCAGGTGGTTTGACGTTTGCGACTTTCGTAAAACGCTGTTTGAGCACTTTTTGAAGCTCGGCTTCTGCCCCACCTTGTAGAACCTTGGCCACGAACGTCCCACCTTCGTCTAACACGTCAAAGGCAAACTCCGCTGCAGCTTCACACAGTGTTATAATGCGCAGATGGTCAGTTTGCTTGTGGCCCGACGACGCTGCGGCCATGTCTGACATGACGACGTCTGCAGGGCCACCCAACCAGTCCTTGACGCGCTGATCGGCGTCCTCTTCGAGGAAGTCCAATTGGTGGATCTCTGCGCCGGCGATAGGTTCCACCTCTTGCAGGTCTATGCCCAGCACCGTGCCCTGCGCCTTACCCGGCTTCTGTCCCAAAGCGTTTACACGGGCAACTGCGACCTGGCACCAGCCGCCCGGGGCGCAGCCTAGATCAACGATGCGGGCGCCGGGCACTAGAAAACGGTACTTGTCGTCAAGCTCAAGGATCTTGAACGCAGCGCGCCCCCGATAGCCGGCATCTCTCGCGCGCTTGACGTATGGGTCATTCAGCTGCCGCTGCAACCACCGGGTTGAGCTCAACTTGCGCCCCCGGGCCGTTTTGACTTTGACCTTGAGGTCGCGCTGCCCGCGTCCTGATGTATTTTTGGCCATATCGCCCTGCCTTTTGATATCTGGCGCCGTGCGCTTAGAACGGTCCTGTTTCCAACACACCATCCGTCGACATCTGTGCGTAAAGCAGCCCTTCGCGGAGGCCGCGATCCGCCACAGAGAGCCGGTCTGTCGGCCAAAGGCGCATGAGGGCCTGCAAAATCGCGGCACCCGACATAATCAAGGCTTGGCGATCCTGTCCGATGCGCGGGTCCGCACGACGCCCGCTGGGTCCAAGCTCAAGATAAGATCGGATCACTTTATCGATCTGTTCGGACGTCATCCGCAGCCCGTCCACTTTTGTTCGGTCATAGCGCTTCAGTCCAAGATGCGTGGCTGCGACCGTCGTGACGGTGCCAGACGTTCCGACAATCTGAAACCGGTCATGGGCCTGCAAGTCGCGATACGGCGCAAAATCGTTCAAGTTCTCTTCGAAAAACCAGCTCATCAGCGCAAACCGGGCGGAGTCGTCTTCGACATCTACAAAATTGTCACGCAGCGTCGCGACCCCAAGTGGCACGCTGATCCAGTCCACAACTTTTGCGGCTGGAAACGGCCCTTCGCCCGCGCGAAACCCAGAATGCAGCCGCATTATGGAGCGCGGGCGTTCATGCGGGGGCACCGAGTTGAGATCGATCCACACAAGTTCAGTCGATCCTCCGCCAATATCGACCACAAGCAACTGCTCCGTCTTGGTTGACACCAAAGGCGCGCAAGAGATGACCGCTAGGCGCGCTTCCTCTTCCGGCTCGATGATCTCCAAGTTCAGGCCAGTTTCCTTGCGGATGCGCGCGATAAAGCGCTGCGCGTTCTCGGCGCGGCGACAAGCCTCGGTCGCGACCAAACGCATGCGTTTGACCCGGTGCTTTTTGAGCTTTTGCTGACAAATCCGGAGCGCTTGTACCGTGCGCGCCATGGATCCACGCGACAGATTGCCGGAGCGTTCCAGGCCCGCACCCAACTGAACTGACTTAGAAAAGCTGTCGACAACATGAAAGCCACTGCCCGCAGGCTGCGCGATCAGCATGCGACAACTATTCGTACCCAGATCCAGCGCGGCATACAGCTCGGATGGATCGGGCCGCTCTGGCGCGGGGCCCTCGACCGGTTTCGGGAAGGCGCCCGCACCCTTGGGACGCCTGGGCGCCATCTGCGCGCCCTCCTATCATGTGTTAAACTCAAGCTAATCTTTTGTTCCGGTGTGGACAAGTGCCTGCGTCGCGGTTGGCCCAGCAGGTGTCGAAAAGAGGCAGGGTGCAAGCGTCAGCTCTGCGTATGACTGTGCAACGCGCGGTAAGGGAATCGCTGAATGCCAGACCTCACAATCGTATATTGGCGGGATATTCCAGCCCAGGTCATCGTCGGCAAAGGCCGCCGAGGCGCCAAGCGGCAACTGACCGAGCGGTTCGAGCAGGCCATCGACCGCGCCGCGATGCGGGTTGGTGCGCGCGATACGGATGCTTATCTCGCCGAGTGGCGCAAGGTTGCGGTTGGCAGTGTCGAGGGCACCGATGACGAGGCCGCCGACCGCGAAGCCGCGCGCCTTGAAGCCGAATTCACAGATGATCGCCTCAAAGCCCTGATCGGCAATGACGGTTGGGCCCCGGACAAGTAAGAGCCAAACACGCAAAAGGAGGACGGCACATGGTGCTGAGCATGTTCAAACGCGATGCAGTCGCCCCCGAGACGGCACCATCGCCCGAAGTTGAGGCCTTCCTGCAAGGCTATTCGATCGAGGTGATGCCGCGCACCGCCGCCAAGATCGAAGATTTCCGGGCCCTTCTGCCGCAAGACACCCGCGTCTATATCGCGCACATAGAAGGCACACCCATCGACGAGATGGTTGCGACTGCCGCGCGTCTAAACGCGGAAGGCTTCACTGTGATGCCGCATTTCCCCGCGCGGATCATCAAAGACAAGGCGACACTGGGCGACTGGATCGCGCGGTATCAGGGCGAGGCCGATGTCAAACAAGCGTTACTCTTGGCGGGCGGCGTGACCACACCCCACGGTGACTTTGAAAGTTCCATGCAGTTGATGGAGACTGGCCTTTTCGATGCGGCTGGCTTTGAGCGTTTGCATGTTGCGGGCCACCCTGAGGGCAATAAAGACATTGATCCAAACGGCGGAACTGCCGCCGTCGATGACGCGTTGCGCTGGAAGCAGGCCTTTGCGGAACGCTCGGATGCGCAGATGGCCATCGCCACCCAATTCGCCTTTGAGGCAGAGCCTGTGATCGCCTGGGCCAATCGCCTAGCCGAAGCGGGCATCGATTTGCCAATCCATATCGGCATTGCCGGCCCCGCCAAACTGCAGACGCTCATCAAGTTTTCCATCGCCTGTGGCGTGGGGGCCAGCCTGCGGGTCTTGCAGCGCCGTGCAAAGGATGTCACCAAGCTGCTTCTACCCTTTGAACCAACGGAGGTGGTCTCGGACCTGGCCGCGCATAAGGCTGCGACCCCGGGATTTAACATCGCACATGTGCACATCTTCCCGCTGGGCGGTATCAAGGCCAGCGCAACATGGGCCATGGGCCACGGAGGCGCCTCCGCGCGTCCTGCGACCGCCGCCGCGTAACCAAAAGCAGGTACAATGACCGAAACTGTAATCGAGTCCAAAACCAAAACCGCTGTCATCGGTTTTGATCGACCCTTCTGTGTGATTGGCGAAAGAATCAATCCAACAGGTCGCAAAAAGCTGGCGGCCGAACTCGAAGCGGGCAATTTTTCGACAGTCGAAAGGGACGCGCTGGCACAGGTGGCCGCCGGGGCGGATGTGCTCGATGTAAACGCGGGCGTTGTCTACAACTCCAACCCCGATCCCAACCAAACAGAGCCACCGCTGATGCGGCAAATGATCGAGTTGGTCCAGGGTCTCGTCGATGTACCACTGTGCATTGACAGTTCTGTACCGGGCGCATTGGAAGCTGGCCTTGACATTTGCGAAGGGCGGCCGCTGTTAAACTCGGTCACCGGTGAAGAAGAGCGGCTAGAGCTGATCTTGCCGCTGGTCAAAAAATACAATGTTCCCGTCGTTGCGATTTCGAATGATGACACCGGGATCTCGGAAGACCCCGATGTCCGCTTTGCCGTCGCCAAGAAAATTGTGGAGCGCGCCGCCGACTTTGGTATTCCCGCGCATGATATCGTGGTTGACCCGCTGGTTATGCCCGTTGGTGCCATGGCCACGGCTGGGCTGCAGGTTTTCACGCTCGTCCGCCGTTTGCGCGACGAGTTGGGCGTCAATACCACGTGTGGCGCGTCGAATGTGTCTTTCGGCCTGCCGAACCGACATGGGATCAACAATGCGTTTTTGCCGATGGCAATGGGTGCTGGCATGACGTCTGCCATCATGAACCCAATTGCCTTGCCTGTTCCCGCGTCAAAGATAGCCGAAAAACGGGCTGAGGTAGAAGCCGCAGGTGTCGTCCTTCCGGAAGGCATGGATGACGAAGGCTTTGTTCGGCTGTTTGGGATGGGGTCGACAAAACCTCAGCCCGGCAAAGAGATGGAAGCCATTCGCGCCGCCAATTTTTTGTCAAACCAAGACCCGCATGGGAGCGCTTGGATCAAGTTCAATAAGCCCGCTGATGCGGCCGGTTCAGGCGGTGGTCGGCGCGGTCGCGAAGGAGGCAGACGCCGACGCGGCTGATGCCAGCCCTTCCAAGCACTTCGAAAAACTCGGCAAAACTTGCCGAGTTTTTCTTTTTATATGTCTATTTGGCGTAACCAAGCATTAAGGTGCATGCCCCTAAAACGGCTCAGTCTTTGGAATCGTTGAAGGGGCCAGAAATGCAGTTCATGATCGCATGCCCGTTGGGAGCGTCTCAATGAGCACAACGTTGCAGCTACCAGCTAAGCTTGATCTGCCGGCCGTCGGTAAACTCGTCAGCGAACTCAAAGAGGCCGAAGCTGATATCCGCGTTGACGGTTCTAATGTAGCGCATCTCGGTGCGCTTTGCCTGCAGGCCTTAATCGCCGCCGCGCGGAAGGCCAAAGCGACGGGGGGCTCTTTCGAGATCATCAGCGCCTCCGACAAGCTCGTCGCGCAAATGGAGTTAATGGGAACCTCCCCGCAAAAATTGATGGAGGGTATTTGATGACCATGGAAATTTTGGCCGTCGATGACAGTCGCACCATGCGCAACATGATCAAAATGGCGCTGAACACAGATGACTTTGAAGTCCATACCGCAGATGATGGCGTTCATGGTCTCGAAGTTCTAGATGGTTTGAACCCGGACGCCATCATCACCGATATCAATATGCCGCGCATGGACGGGTTTGGATTTATTGATGCGGTTCGTGGCCAAGAAAAACACCGCGCAACGCCCATTCTGGTGCTCACAACTGAGAGCGCGCCAGAACTGAAAATGCGCGCGCGAAATGCGGGGGCGACCGGCTGGATCGTAAAACCATTCGATCCGGTCAAGTTGGTCAAAGCGCTGCAGATGGTCGCTGGGTAAGGATTGCCGGAATGAGCGACGATATGGACCCTATGGCGGAAATCCGCGCCTCATTTTTTATTGAGTGCGAGGAACTTCTCGAAGCCCTGCAAGATGGCTTGCAGACGATGGAAGACGGCGAGGACGATGGAGAAACGATCAATATCGTTTTTCGCGCTGTTCACTCGATAAAAGGTGGCGCTGGCGCTTTTGGGCTAGAAGCACTTGTCCGATTTGCACACCGTTACGAAACCGCGTTGGATGAGGTTCGCGGCGGCCGTCTCGTTGCAAATGATGAGGGCATGAAACTGTTCTTCCAGGCGGCAGACCATTTGTCTGACCTGGTACGCGTAAGTCGAGATGACGGTCCCATCCCTTCGGAAAGATCTGCCGAGCTGCTCAAGCATCTTGACGCACTGATTGGCTCGGACGTCGAAGAGGCAGCTGAAGAGGAGTCAATCGATTTTACGCCAGCCGGTTTGACGCTTGATTTGAACTTGGGCCCTGCTCTCGACGAAGGGTCTGTGCCGGTTATCGATGAAGCGCCAGAGAATGCTGCGCAAACTGACGAACCAAACTACCGGATCATTTTCAAACCAAACGCCGAGTTGTTCGAAACGGGCAACGAACCCGTTCAGCTTTTAAAGTCACTCCGGGACTTGGGTGACTGTACAGTCAAACTCCTGCTCGAGGATTTGCCTGATCTGACAGACCTAGTAGCAGAAAAACCCGCCATCGGCTGGGAAATCTTGATCAAAACGGATGCAGACACTGCCGAAATAAGTTCGGTTTTTGAATTCGTGGAGGGTCTCTGCACGCTGGATATTACAAATACTGGTGCGACATCAACCGCAGGAGCCGTGAGCGACCTCCCCGCTCCTCCCCCGACGATGCCGGACGATGAGGAGGTCGTTTCAACGGTTAAGGAACCGGCGACCGCGCAAACGCTCGAGCCGGCAGTCGTAGAAAAACCGCAGCCAGCAGCGAAGGCAGCCGGGCAGACTTCAAACAAACAACAAGCAGCCGCAAAGTCAGTGGTTCGTGTCGATTTGGATCGTATCGAACGGCTGGTCAATTTAGTTGGCGAACTGGTCATCAACCAAGCGATGTTGTCACAGAGTCTTGAGCAAGCTGGTCTATCGCCTCACTCCGACGCAATGAACGGGTTAGAGGAATTCCAACGATTGACGCGCGACATACAGGACAGCGTCATGATGATCCGTGCGCAACCTGTGAAGTCTCTATTCCAGCGGATGTCGCGAATTGTTCGCGAGGCATCCGCAGCCGTCAAAAAAGATGTCCGCCTTATTACCGAGGGCGAAAACACGGAAGTGGACAAGACAGTCATCGAAAGATTGGCCGACCCACTGACACATATGATCCGCAATGCAGTAGATCACGGCTTGGAAACGTCTGAAACACGTCGCGCTGCTGGAAAACCGGAACAAGGTGTCGTCCGCCTGTCGGCTTCCCACAAATCCGGCCGTGTAGTGATCGACATAGCCGACGACGGCGCTGGCATTAATCGCGAGCGTGTCTTTCAGATCGCGGTAGACAAGGGTTTGGTTCCAGAAGATGCAAACCTGTCAGACAGTGAGATTGACAACCTCCTTTTCCTTCCTGGCTTTTCAACCGCCAAAGAAGTATCAGATTTGTCCGGCCGGGGCGTCGGCATGGATGTTGTTCGGACTGCTATTCAATCATTAGGAGGTCGGATCACAATTACATCCGAACCCGGAGTGGGGACCACCTTTTCGATCTCACTACCACTCACCTTAGCAGTACTCGACGGCATGGTGGTAGAAGTAGCAAATGAAACTCTCGTAGTTCCATTGAACCTTGTTATCGAGACGCTAACGCTCAATGACCTTTACATGGATATGATAAGACCGGGCGTAATGTCTATCCGGGTCAGAGGTTCCTTCGTTCCAGTCTTCGACCTCGGGGTTGCACTCGGATATCGTGAACCGCTGGAGGATACCGCCGGATGCGTGGTTCTCTTGATAGCACAAGAGGATGGCCAAAGATCCGCCATCATGATTGATGAGATACGCGATCAACGGCAAGTTGTCATAAAGGGCCTTGACGAAAACTTCTATCGGTCACCAGGAATTGCGGCTGCGACTATTCTCGGTGACGGGCAAATCGCACTGATCCTCGATCCGACCGACATCATCGACTACGCCAGTTCAATTAACCTAACCATGAATTCGCCAGTAGTTGCAGGAGCTTTGTGATGACAGATCTAGATACATCAAGCCGTGAATTGCTCACATTCAAACTCGGCGAACAAGAATACGCCTTAGACATTATGTCGGTTCGCGAAATCCGTGGATGGACCAAAACTACACCAATGCCTCACGCCCCGGAGTTTATGAGAGGCGTTATCAACCTTCGCGGGACCGTACTGCCGGTTATGGACTTAGCTGCACGGCTTGGTCTACCGGCCATTGTCACCACCGAAAGAAACGTAATCATAGTTGTCAAATGCAATTCTGCAATGACCGGTCTGCTCGTTGACGCAGTGAATGACATTATCGCTCTGTCCGAAGAAGATATGCAAGTGCCGCCGGACATCGGTAATGAAGCCGGCGCAAACACCATCCGAGCACTCAGCCTCATCGAAGAACGCATGATACGCGTCCTCGAATTGGAAAACGTAATAGTCAAAGCAGAGAGCGCTGCAGCATGAGCGAAGTGCAAGAGCCTCAGACAAGCGATATCACCGAACGAGGCTTTCTGAGATTGTCCGAATATGCATACGAAACTTCTGGCTTGGTCTTAGTTCCCGAAAAATCTACTATGATTAGATCACGCCTTCGACACCGCCTCAACAAGGCTGGAGTTTCATCGCTAGATGAATACACAAATCATGTGAAAAACGACGCAAGTGGTCACGAATTCAAGGAAATGATTTCGGCTCTTACCACGAACGTTACAGGGTTCTTTCGCGAGCCACATCATTTTCAATTCCTAACAGACAACATTCTCAATACTCTAACAAGTAAACTGAAAAGCGGAAATCCGGTCCGCGTTTGGTCAGCAGGTTGCTCAAGTGGGCAAGAAGCGTATTCACTAGCCATGCACTTTCTATCATACAATGACGGGTTCAAGCACGGGGACTTCAAAATTCTCGCAACCGACATTGACGCTAAAGTCGTAGCCTATGCAAGGGACGGCACGTACAGTGACCAGCATATCTCCGGAATTGATGAAGCTCATCTGGACAACTTTTTTCGGTCAAAATTAGGATCAGGCCCATCCGGCGAGCATCACGTGATTGATGACTTGAAGCAACTTATCACCTTCAAAGAGTTAAACTTGATGAATGACTGGCCTATGAAAAACACCTTCGATGTGATCTTCTGTAGGAACGTCGTGATTTACTTTGACGCGGAAACTCAAGCAAAGCTTTGGAAAAAATTCGAGAAAGCGCTTGATAACAATGGCCTAATGTTTGTCGGTCACTCTGAGAGAATATCAGATCCACAATTCAAATGCGTTGGTGCCACTACTTATGCGAAGTCATCGTCATCGGCCTTTTCATTCCTTCAACCTCGATAGGAGGCGCTTTTCATGGCCCTACGAGATCAGATTCGAATTATGGTTGTCGACGACATGTCAACTAGTCGTGGACTAATCACACAGGCACTTGAGGCGTTTGGTGTCCGGAATGTAGCCACCGCAGAAAATGGTGCTGACGCGCTAGTGGCTCTTTCTAAGTCACCTGTTCACATGGTGATTTCGGATTACAACATGCCCAACATGGACGGCTTACATCTGCTGAAAAGCCTGCGTGAAAACGCTTCGACTCAAGGTGTAGGATTTATCTTAATCACCGGTCGGGCCGAACAGCAAATTATAGATTATGGTCGCAAACTCGGGATGAATAACTTCCTAAAGAAGCCGTTTGAGCCTGCGGACTTGCGCAAGTGCATTGAGGCTGTGGTGGGTCCACTATAGTGTTAAACGAAGGCGGCGCAGCTGAAATAGACTCCCAAGCAATTGTGAGAGCGGCGCTTTCGCTTGTTGAGGAAGGCTCATCTAAGGCTAAGGGTGTGGAAATAGCTATCGAATCGTACGCCAAATCTCTTTCGGATCGCGCTACGTTTCCCATATCTGAACTTCAAAATCTTGATCTACTGATTCAGTTGCATCAGGACATTCGATCTTTACTACTGTTTCTTCTGGAAATGGAGTATCCGCAAATCGAGCCGAGGCTGTCAGTACAGCAAAGCGCCTTAAGCTCGCTTAAACTGCAGAGGTCAAAAGATGCACTTCTATCCGCTAACCTCAATAAAGAAGTACTGCAGCTGAAAAAAAACTTAGACAGCGACGACCGAGCCGGAGTTGACTTGTTTTAAAGCCCACCAATCACATTGACTACCCAATGTCTAATTTTTGGCAGCGCCGAAAAGAAACCGCTTACAAATTGACTTTCTCGGTTGACCTGCTCCCCTTGGGATCCACTTTTGCAAGTGAGGTCTGTTCGAGTTTTGGTCTCCATTTGACCGGTTAGCATATTCGGGTGGCGTCAGGCCAGCGAGGCTTGAGTGAGGTCGGTTGTGATTGTAGTCGGCGCGCCATCATGCCGCAATTGTGCGGCAGGCATGGCGCAGAGACGGGAACAGATTTTCGTTCAGACACTCCTCGCGCATCCTTCCGTTGTAGCTTTCGATCAGACCGGTCTGCATTGGCTTGCCTGGTGCGATGTAGTGCCAGCCGACTTCGCGGTCCTCCAGCTATTTCAGCATCGCATTGCTGGTCAGTTCGGTGCCGTTGTCACTGACCACCATGCAAGGATAGCCACGCAGCTCGGCGATGCGATCCAGTTCACGGGCGACGCGATGACCGCCGATTGATGTGTCCACCACGGCGGCATTCGCCATTTCCACTCAGACCAATGGCGTGACATGGCAAATCATTCCCGGCTGAAGTCGTAGGTGACGTTCAGCACCCGGAACCTGCGCCCGTCCTCCAATGCGTGAGACATGAAGTCGAGCGACCATCGCTGGTTGGGCCCCTGCGGCGGGATCGCCATGGGCGTCCTGATGCCCACAGCACGCTTGCGTCCGCCCCGTTTACGAACGTTTAACCCATATTCGCGGTAGAGCCGGTACAGCTTCTTCCAGTTCACTTGCCATCCCTCGCGCTTCAGCAGGATGTGCAACCGTCGATAGCCCAACCGCCACCGCTCGGACGCCAATTCTTTCATCCTTGTCCGTAGTTCTGTGTCCAGCGGTCGCTTAGAAGTCCGTCGATACACACGCGGATCGATCCCTGCTCGCGCACAGGCGCGTCGTTGATTGTAGCCCGTCGCCATTGTCGCTCGGACCAATGGCGCGCCAACGGCAACTGTTCATCGCCCAGTCCACGGCATTCGTCCTCGAACCGGGCCTCAGAAGTTTTTTCCGAGCATCTCTTTCAGCGTGGCCACATCCATCATCCGCTCAGCCAGCATCTTTTTCAGTTCGGCATTCTCGCCTTCCAGCGTCCTCAGCCGCCGCGCGTCGGATACTTTCATCCCGCCATACTTGGAACTCCATGTGTAGAGTGTCGCATCGCTGATCCCATGCTTGCGACACTGGTCCTTTGCACCAAGCCCAGCCTGGTGCTCCTTAAGGATGCCAATGATCTTGTTTCCAGGGGCTTACGCGGCACCACTGGGGCCACGGCCCCCTTCCAACTCACTGAAACGGCTTCTCTTCATCGTCTGTCTCCTCGGTTGGAGAACAGGCTAACCTCAAATCGAGGACTTTTCAGGGCAGCAGGTCAAATCCTGAAATGGGCAAACGACAACTCGGTCGAGTGGCATTACATTGATACAGGTAAGCCGCAGCAGAATGCCTTCATCGAGGCATTCATTGCCAGCCTGCGCGATGAGCTTCTGAACGAGGAGATGTTCAACAGTCTGGACAAAGCACGCCGAAAGCTGGCGCTTTGATGGTACGACGACAACAATGTCAGACCGCACTCGTCGCTTGGCAACAAAACACCCGCAGAAGCGCGCCGGGTGCTTGAGCAATTTGAGGGCCCCGCGACCGTCGCGCTTGCCCAAACCAACGACGACGAATATGAAAACCAAGCCCTCAGACCATCGTTATGGATGAGGGGGCTTCGCAGGGCCGGTCAGCTCAATTGAATTAAGGGCGCAAGACTGCTGATATGGTTGGAACTATGATCGTCTCCGTAGAGATGACGATCCCGGGTCTTGGCAGATTTATGGCCACGCAGTTTCAGACCTCTTAAGCCGCCCTTCATTCCACGTAAGCAACACGGGAACCGGCTTTTGTGGACGTAACTACGCCTAATGACTTTAGCTTTCGGTGCAATGCACTTCGCTCCATTCCCACGAAATTAGCCGTCCGAGAGATGTTACCTCCAAACCGATTAATCTGAGTTAATAGGTATTCACGTTCAAAGGCTTCGCGTGCCTCACGCAACGGCAGCGTCGCCAAAGTACCAGAAAGAATGACCCGGCCTTCAGGTTCCGCTTGGGTTTCTTCGCCGGGCAACTCGCGCACATCAATTGGCCCAGAATCGTCGCCCAAAATCAGAACACGTTCAATCATGTTCCGAAGCTGGCGAACATTTCCAGGCCAGACCATAGTTTGTAGCAACGCCGATGCATCTTCGTTCAAATCGCGCCTTGGCAAACCCTGAATTGCGTGAAAATGCGCGATGAAATACTCCGCAAGGAGGGGGATATCCTCGCGCCGTTCTTCTAACGAGGGAACTGCAATCGGTACCACGTTTAGGCGATGAAAAAGCTCTTCCCGAAACTCACCAACTTCTATTGCAAGCTGAAGATCCTTATTCGTACTTGAAATCACACGCATATCTACCCGAACCCGTTCGGTGCCGCCCACGCGCTCAAATTGTTGATCAACGAGAACGCGTAAGATCTTTGATTGTGTACCCAACGGCATATCGGCCACTTCATCAAAGTAGATTACCCCGCCATTTGCCTGCTCTAGCAAACCTTGCTCGATCCCGCGCGCGGAGGACTCTCGCCCAAACAAGACGGCTTCCATGCGTTCTGGTTCGATGGATGCACAGTTCACCGTGACAAATGGCGCCGAGGCACGGTTGGACTTTGCGTGGATATAGCGCGCAGCCACCTCCTTACCGCTTCCCGCGGGCCCGGTCAGCATAACGCGACCATTAGACTTGGTCACCTTGTCAAGCTGACCGACCAAGGTCCGGAACGCAGTAGAACTTCCGATCATTTCAGTGTTTGCGACTTCCTTACGCCGCAGCGACTGGTTTTCTCGACGCAGCCGCGATGTTTCCATCGCGCGCCGGATCACGACGAGCAATTGTTCAATGTTGAACGGTTTCTCTATGAAGTCGTAGGCACCTTGCTTAATCGCAGCAACAGCGATTTCGATGTTGCCGTGCCCTGAAATGATGACAACCGGCACGTCGGGATTGTCCCGCTTGACCGCGGTCAGAATGTCGATGCCGTCCATTTGGCTGTCTTTCAACCAAATATCTAAGATCAAAAGCGCTGGCGGGTCCCCATTAATCTCGGCCATTGCGGCGTCAGAGGTTCCCACTTTGCGCGTTGAGAACCCTTCGTCTTCTAATATGTCCCCGATCAGTTCGCGGATATCACGCTCATCATCGACGATTAAAATGTCGCTCATACTTGCCCTCTGTTTTCACTGACGTCGCGCGGGAGCCGGATGACAGCCATCGCGCCAAAATGCTTATGCTCGGCATCAAACGCCGGCGCATTTTCCAGCGCCAGCGTTCCGCCATGTTCTTCGATTATCTTTTTTACGATCGGCAAACCTAGCCCGGTGCCTTCGCTGCGCGTAGTTACGTATGGTTCGAAAAGGCGTGCGCGATCCTCGGGCAGACCGATCCCGTTGTCAGCGATCGTCACTTCTGCCTGCGCGTCACGGACGCCGACCCAAACGCTAATCCGCGGTTCGAAACCGGCATGGGACCCGGCGTCCATATATGATTGGATGGCCTCGCCCGCGTTCTTGATTAAGTTTGTCAGCGCCTGCCCAATCATGGTGGCGTCGACATCGACGTCGATCGTTGCATCTGCACTGTCAAACAAGATCTCGACGCCAGGCTGCCCATCGCGTTGGAGCGACACCGCATCTGCGACCAGTTGCACCAAGTTTTGTGCTTGACGGTCTGGTTCTGGCATTCGCGCGAACTTTGAAAACTCATCAACGATGCGGCGCAAATCTCCTGTTTGGCGCACGATGACATCTGTCATTTGCTCGAGTTTGGCACGATCTTCGCCGACTTGAGAGGCAAACTTGCGTTTGATGCGTTCTGCGCTGAGTTGAATGGGGGTCAGAGGATTTTTAATTTCATGCGCAATGCGGCGCGCAACATCGCCCCATGCAGCCATGCGCTGTGCTGACACAAGGTCCGTCACGTCGTCAAATGCAACCACAAAACCTTCAAGACGGCGATCTTCTGCGCGACGCGTTGACATACGCACCAGTAGGTTTTCCGAACGCCCTTGCCGGGTCACTTTGATTTCGCGTTGCGCCACTTGGGCCTGTCCGGACTTAAGCTCATCAAACAGCGGTCCAAACTCAGGCACGGCAACCGCCAGATCAATGGCCTGCTGGTCGTCTCGCCAACCCAACAGACGCTCGGCTGAGGTATTCACGAATGTTATTCGGCCATCCGAATCCAAACCAACCACACCGGACGTGACAGAGCTGAGAACGGAGTCAAAAAGCCTCCGCCGTCGTTCAATCTGGCGCGTATTGTCCAAAAGCGCGTCGCGTTGCCCTTTTAGCTGCCGCGTCATCTGGTTGAAGTATCGTCCCAACATAGCGATTTCGTCGTCGCCTGTTTCTTCGGAAACGCGCACATCCAGGTCGCCGGCACCAACACGTTGAGCGGCCCCGGTCAACCGCCCCACAGGACCGGACAGGCGTTCGGCAAACCACATTCCGGCCCAAATCGCGGCCAGAATAAGAATGACAGCAAACCCAAGGTACAAAAGACCAAACTCAAAAAGAACGCGCCCGCGCTCGCTTTCTAACTGCTGGTACAGTCGCGCGGTCTCTTGCGTATCATCGAGCAAAGCCAAAATATCGCCGTCAACGTCGCGGCTGACATAGAGATATCGATCCAGAAGCGCTTCAAGCTTAATGAGGGCTCGAAACTCATTGTTTGCCCAGTCTTCGATAATGACGATTTCGTCTTCAGCGGCCCGGGCAATGTCGGTCTCGCTCGGAGCCTCGTAGTTGAAGAGGTACGACCCCTCTCCGCGCGCGCGAATAGCGCCGGTGCCGTCAATCAGATAGGCTTCGCGAAGCCCGCGTTGGCTCGATGCCTGGCCTTGGGCCAAAAGTTCGCCGTCGGCGATGTAGACATCGATGCGGCGCGCGGCCGCCAAACCACGAGACAAGTCCTGCGCATCTTTCGCGAGAGTTGTACGCTGTTCCTCTTCGTAGGCTTGCGCTGCTGCCAACGAGGCGCCAACCACCGAACGGACCCGCTCGGAAAACCACCCCTCAAGGCCAATGTTAACAGTCAGGCCCGCAAAAATCGCGACAGTGACCGTCGGAATCAATGCCAACAACGCGAACGCGCCTGTCAGGCGCAAATGCAGCCGTGATCCTGCGGATTTTGCACGACGCGCAGCCACGATCCTGGCCACCGAGCCCAAGACCAACGCCGCCACCACCAAAACATAAACGAGGTCTGCCAACAAAACGAGTCGCAGCGAAAGCGCCGACGCCCCTTGGTCGAGCGGACCAAGAATGAGAAAGGTCGCAAGGGCCAGGATTGGGCCCAATACCACGAGGCTTAGCGTCGCGGCATTGCGCGCGCGTTTGGCTCGGCGCAATTGACCGAAGCTTGTCCAACGAAAAACGCGTGTCTGGACTGCCACCAGACCCCCACTGCATTTGCGGCGCACCAAGCGCCAAACCGCCATATCTCGTGATCTTCTGGGGAGTGTCCCCCATTTGCCACGATTCCTGTGGCAGGTTTACATCAATTTGCGGCGGCGTGTCACCTGTATATCGAGGTCTGTGATCTTCTTGCGCAAAGTATTTCGGTTGATCCCGAGCAGATCCGCACATTTCGCCTGGTTGCCCCCAGTGGCTTCCAACGCGATCTCAATCAAAGGAAGTTCAATCTCCCGCAGGATCCGTGTGTAGAGCCCAGCCGGCGGCAGCATTTTGCCATGGAGATCAAAATACCGACGCAGGTGTCGTTCCACAGATGCGCCAAGTTTTTCAGATGTCGCAGCAGTGCCGCGCATGGGCTCCAATTCAGGCTGGGACCCGAGAACTTGCTCCACCTCGGTCGCAGAGATCTCAGCCGCACGGCTGGTCAATGACAACCGGCGGATCGCATTCTCCAACTGCCGAACGTTACCCGGCCAGCTGTATGTCCGTAGAATTTCGCTCGCACCAGAGGACAACTGCCGCTGCGCGCCACCACTTTTTTCAGATTTTGTCAGGAAGTGCTCCGCCAGTAGTCCGATGTCATCGACACGCTCGCGCAAACTCGGCACCGACAACGTGGCACCGGAAAGGCGATAAAAGAGGTCCTTGCGCACGCCCCCTTCTTCCATGGCTTTGGTCAAATTCGTTTGCGATGTGGCCAGGAACCGCGGCGCATATTCGCCAGGTGTGTCCATCATCTGCACGATGCGCGCCTGAACTTCGAGAGGAATATCCCCGATCTCTTCGATCAAAAGCGTGCCACCCTTGACCCGCGCCAAAATGCGCGCCGGGCCTTCGAGATCCGCGAGGTCGGCTGAACTCGCGGCCAAAAATGGCAAGGTCCGCCGATCAGAAAAGTCGTGGATGGCGCGCGCAATCAGGCTTTTTCCGGTCCCGCTTTCGCCCCAGATCAACACCGGCAAGTCCGTGTTCATCACCCGCGCGACGATGCGGTACAATGCTTGCATGACCTCCGTTCGACCAATGAGCGGCAGCTCTTCGGGGCGTCCAACCTCCTCTTCGACGGCACTCGCAGGCGAACTTTTGGCTTCAAGCGCTCGTGCGGTTCGCTTCATCAGATCGGGCAGATCAAAGGGCTTGGGCAGGTAGTCATACGCTTCCGCTTCGGCCGCTTGGATAGCCGTCATAATCGTGTTCTGCGCCGATATCACAATGACAGGTAAGCCAGGTCGATCCTGGTTAATCTTTGGAAGCATTTCGAGCCCGTTGCCATCCGGCATAATCACATCGGAGATTACCACGTCTCCTTTGCCCTCGCCCACCCAGCGCATGAGCGTTGTCAGCGAAGACGTGGCGTGGACACGGCATCCGGCGCGCGTCAAGGCCTGCGTCAGAACGGTTCGGATCGTGCGATCATCATCGGCGACAAGTACAGTTCCGTCCATGGTTTACTCCGTAATGAATGGGGTGCCCGCAGCACGCGGAAGGGAAATTCGAAACACAGTACGACCGGGCACAGAGTCGACCGAGATCCAACCGTTGTGGTCCGAGATGATTTTGCTCACCAAGGCGAGACCAAGGCCCGTACCATTCTCTCGGCCCGACACAAACGGGTCAAAAATATCGTCCTTGATATCGGGTGGAAGGCCCGGACCATCATCGATGACTTCAATCTGCAAAGGCAAAGATTGGCCCGATCCGTCTGAACGCCTAAGCCGAAAAGAGTGTTCAAAATAGCTGTGCAGGCGGATCTTGCCGCCTGTAATGCCTGCCGCTTCTGACGCGTTTTTGAGCAGGTTCAGCACAACTTGGACCAGCTGGTCCGGATCACCAAGCGCCAAAGGTAGCGACGGATCATAGTCTTCAATGATTTTCATGTGCGCCCCGAACCCCAGCAGCGCCGAACGGCGCGCGCGGTCCAGCACATCGTGCACATTTACGGGCTTTCGATCAGGCGGTGACAGATTACCAAACTGCTCAACCTGCTCCAGCAGCTTTACAATCCGGCGCGTTTCTTCAACGATCAGGTCGGTTAGCTCCAAGTCTTCGGCCTTGAGGCTCATGCTCAGCAGTTGCGCGGCCCCCGTAATACCAGCAAGCGGATTTTTGATCTCATGCGCGAGCATCTCTGCCATCCCAATGGCCGACTGCGCCGCGGACTTCACCGAGTGATTTTGCGTCATGCGCCCGGCCAACTCGCGTGGGGAAATGAGCATGAGCATTTCACCGTCGACACCGACGATTGGCGCAATCTGCAGGGCGCATTGAACAGGCACACGGTTGCCTGTACCGACGTCCACATCGTTGACAAAGAGCGGCGCACCGCTTTTGCGCGCACGTTGGAAACTGGCCTCAAGCGGCGCGTCCACGGCAATGGCATCCCAAACAGGGACGCCGCACATGGCTTTCGACGACGTGTTAAAGAAGCCTTCGGCGGCGGTATTCAGGTCCGCGATACGCTCATTGGCATCGATCCGAACCGCAGGCACCGGAAGTGAGGCCCAGATATCGATCGCGTCGCTCATGCAACTGCCTGCGGCCAATTGGCCATGCCAGACAGGGCTTCCGGCAAGCGGGACAACACAGCTTTCGGGTCTGTCTGAGTTAAAATCTCCCGGCGCAATCCACTCGGTGTGTTGGCCTCGTCCATATACCAGCCCAGGTGTTTGCGGGCCGTGCGTACACCGATATGCGCGCCATAAAACGACAGCATCGCCTCGTAGTGCCCCGCAACCATCTGAACCAAAGCCCAGCCATGTGGCACGTTTGGTGCGGGCAATCCCCAAAGGTGATGCGCAATATCCGCCAAGAGCCATGGTCGCCCTTGGGTGCCGCGTCCAACCATCACGCCATCAGCGCCCGAACGGTCAAGCGCGCGCCGCGCTGTGAGGGCATCGCGGATATCACCATTGGCCAGAACCGGGATCGTAACCACGTCTTTCACAGCAGCAATCGCCCCCCAATCCGCCGACCCTTTGTAGAACTGGCAACGCGTACGGCCGTGTATGGTGATCATCTGAATGCCTGCGTCTTGGGCACGGCTTGCAAGCTCTGGCGCGTTCAGTGCGTCGTGGTCCCAGCCCAAGCGGGTCTTGAGCGTAACAGGAACATCCACTGCCCCGACAACAGCTTCGATCAACCCAAGCGCATGATCGAGATCACGCATCAGCGCCGATCCCGAATAGCCACTTGTGACCTTCTTGGCGGGACAGCCCATATTGATGTCGATGACCTGCGCCCCAGCTCCGGCAACCATGCGTGCGGCTTCCGCCATAGGGGCAGCCTCGCGCCCGGCGAGTTGGACGGCGGACCCATTCGCGCCCAACGCAAGTTCTGCCCGCTCGCGCGTTCCCGGGCGCGCGTTGACCACATCGACACTGGCCACCATTTCCGACACGACAAGGCCCGCGCCAAAGGACGCAACCAACGTGCGATACGGCAGGTCTGTTATCCCCGCCATCGGAGCCAAGGCGATGGGCGGTTGCAAGGAAACCGAACCGAGTGAAAGTGCGTGCTGTGTCATTCTGGTGCTCTTCATCGCTTGGCTCTGCGTGCGCTCCAACCCAAGTGGAGGCCATATCCACTCTCAATATGGCAATTTCGCAGCGTTTGCACAAATATTGTGCAAAATGACGGAGCCCATTGCTCAGCCTTCTCCATCTGGTAATCCGAACCTATGACGAACCATTCCACAGCAGCGCTCATTGTTGCCGCTGGCCGCGGCACCCGTGCCGGCGGTCTAGTGCCCAAACAGTGGCAGAGCGTCGCCGGCAAGCCCGTTATGGATTGGACGCTCGAAAAGTTTGCGGCACATCCGCAGATCGATCGGATCGTTCTTGTGTTGCATCCCGAAGATTTGGGCACGCCGCTTGCCGTCCAACCGGACGAAGTCGTCGCGGGGGGCGCAGACCGCGCCGCGTCTGTGCGAGCCGGGCTCGCAGCGCTGGCAGACACCGGAACGACGCATGTTTTAATTCACGATGTGGCACGGCCATGCGTCTCCAATACAGTTATTTCTGCAGTTATCGCGGCACTGGACAGGCTTGATGCCGCGGCGCCCGCCCTGACCGTCACAGATGCGTTGTGGACCGGCGACGATAGCATAGTCACCGGCGTTCAAGATCGTAGCGGCCTGTTCCGTGCGCAGACGCCCCAGGGCTTCAACTACGCTGCAATCGTTGCAGCACATGCGGCCCATCCGGGTGGGGCCGCCGACGACGTCGAGGTTGCGCGCCACGCAGGGCTGTCCGTGGCCATCGTTCCGGGCTCAGAAGACAACTTAAAGATCACCCACCCGGCCGACTTCGAGCGCGCGGCACGTATTTTGAGAGGTCCCATGTCCATTAGGGTTGGAAACGGTTTCGATGTGCACGCCTTTGGTCCAGGGGATCACGTTACCTTATGCGGAATCGACATTCCGCACAGCCACGGGCTGGTCGGCCATTCGGATGCGGATGTTTCGATGCACACGGTTACCGACGCCATTTACGGCGCATTGAGCGAAGGCGATATTGGGCAGCACTTTCCACCGTCGGATCCGCAGTGGAAAGGTGCTGCGTCCGAGATCTTTCTGCGCCATGCGGTTCAACTCGCTGCCGAAAAAGGCTTCGGCATCGGCAATGTCGACTGCACGATTGTTTGTGAGTATCCCAAGATTGGGCCCCATGCCGCAGCGATGCGCAACCACATGGCGCGTTTGATGGGCTGCAGCTTGGACCAAGTCTCGGTAAAAGCCACCACGTCCGAGCGCTTGGGCTTTACTGGGCGTGGCGAAGGCATAGCTTGCATCGCGACGTGCACTTTGGTTGCCCTGTGAACACGGCCCACCTGATAGGGACTGTGTTCTATGTGGGCCATTTGCGACCTGCACCAGGCACCTGGGGATCCCTGGCCGCATTGCCGGCCGCGTGGGCAATTCACGGCGTATTTGGGTTTGCAGGGTTTGTCCTGGCAATTGCACTGCTGTTTTTTGCGGGGTGGTGGGCCTGTCTTGAAATCACACAGGCACGGGACGACAAGGATCCTTCCGAAATCGTCGTGGATGAAGTCGTCGGCCAGTGGATCGCGCTCTTGCCGTTAAGCTATGCAGCTTGGTCGATGGGGCTCGACATCTTGCGGCTTTATCCCGGATGGATTGCCGCGTTTGTACTTTTTCGGCTGTTCGACATCTGGAAGCCGGGCCCAGTTGGCTGGGCAGATCGGCGCGGTGACGCCGTCGGTATCATGCTGGACGATGTCATCGCCGGGCTGATCGCCGCTGCGGGTGTCATTGGCCTTGCTGGATTTGCGCACGGGGTCCTGGGACTATGAATTTGGCGCGCGACATTCTTGATCTGGGCCGCGCACGCGGGGTGATGATCGCGACTGCGGAAAGCTGCACGGCGGGGATGGTCGCGGCAGCCATTACGGATGTCGCCGGATCATCCGCCATTTTTGACCGTGGTTTTGTAACTTATACCAATGCCGCAAAATCCGAAATGTTGGGTGTCCGTCCGGCGACGCTGGACGCTTATGGTGCCGTGAGCGAACCCGTCGCGCACGAGATGGCCACCGGAGCACTTGCGGCGTCCACCGCGCAACTGACCATCGCCGTCACGGGCATTGCAGGCCCGGGCGGGTCCGAGTTCAAACCCGAAGGCCGCGTTTGCTTCGCCCGCGCCACGCAAAGCGATGTTTTCTGTGAAACCGTCGAGTTCGGGCCGCTTGGGCGTCTGAATGTGCGCCAAGCCGCGACCGACCACGCGCTAACTTTGCTGCTGGCGGCCCTTCGCTAGCGCGCCGTGCGCATTATGTGGTTGAGCTCCGGCACATCCAAACCGCACGGCCCATGGGTGGAATCCCAAAGCTGAGCCTCCACATCTAAACCGATCAACGCCCCCCCTTTTGCACGCAACCGCGCTGAACGATCCGCATAGTTCACGGGTGTTGCCAAGTCATGGTCTACCGTCTGGATAACTCCGCCGCAGTCGATCTGAACGCGCGATGCTGTTTCCGCCAAAGTGTCATCAGCGATCACCATTACACGCGCACGCATACGCGAAAGCGCGGGGTCACACGCCATCGCGTCTGAATAACTGTCCAAGGCGGCCGTGCTGTGGCCCAAGATGGCCATCGCCGCCGTATGGCGAAAACTGAACTTTGTCTCGAGCCCACTGGCGGGATCTGCGATATTGCAAACGATCAGCCAGCGGGGATGGGTCCGCACCTCGATCCGCTCGACCGCGTCCTGGGCCACCGTCGCCTCCGACAGCGCATTCAACATGGCGTGAAGCCCATGACAGCAGGCGTGAAACTTGTGGCTGACCGTCTCCATCTGCCAATGGGCGCCCAAGCCTTCGAAAGCCGTCAGATCCCCGGCCCCATGATGGGTCGCGCCGAACCCTTGCGGACCGTCCAGCCCTGCCCCACGCGTATCGAAACCAGCCCGCGCCAGCAGCGCCGCCTCAACGCCGGTGCGGGCCGCAAGCCCAGCGTGATAGGGCTTGCCCATCG